>NZ_JARUXD010000017.1:0-55767 GCF_030433875.1 Curtobacterium sp. PsM8
GGGGGGGGGGCGCGCGGGCGCCCCCCCAAAACCCCCCCCCCCCCCCCCCGCGGGCCGCGGGGGCTCGGGGGGTTTTTGGGTGGGCGGGGGCCGGCTGGCGCCGGGGCCGCGGGCGCCGCGCCGCGGCGGGTCAGACGCGGGACTGCACCTCGGCCAGGGACGGGTTCGTCGCCGTGCTGCCGTCCGGGAAGACCAGCGTCGGCACGGTCTGGTTGCCGCCGTTGACCTCGGCGACGAGTTCGGCCGTCCCGGGGGTGGTCTCGATGTCGACCTCGCGGAAGGGCACGCCCGCCTTGGTCATCTGGTTCTTCAACCGGGCACAGTAGCCGCACCAGGTAGTCGTGAACATGGTGACGCCGCCGGCCTCGGGCACGAACGCGTCACGGGTGATCGTCTCGCTCATGTGCTCACGGTAACCCCGGATCCCGGGAGGCGCTTGACCGGCTAGTCCTACATAGGTAGGTTCATGGGATGGAACCGTTGGTCCGCGTCACCGCACCCACGCTCGACGTCCTCGCCGCCCTCCTCGCCGCCGAGGGGCCGGCCTGGGGACTGCGGCTCATCAAGGAGCTCGGTCGCCCGTCCGGCACCGTCTACCCGATCCTCGAACGACTCGAGCGGCAGGGGTGGATCACCTCGGACTGGGACGACGACGCCGATCGGCCCGGCCCGCGTCGCCGCCTCTACGAGTTCACCGCCGACGGGCAGCAGGCCGCGACCGACCTGGTCGCCGCCCGACGCGCGGCCGAGGCCAGCGCCTCCCGTCCCGCCACCCGTCCGAGCACCCGGCCGGCGACCTCGTGAGCGCCCTCAGCCGTGTCCTCGTCGACACCGCGATCGCCGTCTCGCCGGCCGAACACCGGACGGTCCGCCGCGAGCAGTGGCACGCCGACCTCCGCGACGCTGCCGAGGTGGGGCTCTCGCCGACCGCCCTGGCATTCGGCGCCCTGACCACCGCACTGTTCCACCGCCGAGGGGCTCGGCGCACCAGCTGGGGAGACACCATGACCACCACACCGTTCGCCGCACCCGCGGCACCGCACACCATCCGAACCGTCCCGCTGCTGGTCACGGTGGCCGTCCTGTCCGTCCTGATGGCGGGACCGTGGCTGATCCTGCAGCCCAACTCCGGGTACGAGAGCGCCGTCGACCGCATGATCGGCGTCGGCGGTGTCTGGCTGCTGCTCGACCTGGTGCCCGGTGCTGCGATCAGCGCGGCGATCCTGCTCCTGCCCGGCGCCGCTGCCCGTCGTCGGCGCCTCGGTGCGGTCCTCGTCGTCGCCGCAGCCGTCGGGGCGGTCGTCGCGCCGATCGTCGGACCGCCGTCCGGGTGGCCGGTGAGCATCCTGCCGACGGTCGTGCCGCTCCTCGTGGCACTCGCCGGCTGGCTCGTCGCCATCGACGCTCCGGGCCGTGCCTGGCTGCTCGTGCTGCTCCCGCTCGGAGCGGCCGCCGTGGACGCGGCCGGGGTGCTCTGGCCGCTCGTCCCCGCCCGACTCGTCCCGTGCCTCCTGGCCGTGCCGGCGCTCTCCGTCGTCGTCGCCGGACTGCTCGCCTGGACGACCTCGCCCCTCCGCCGGCGCACCCGTGGCGAGGACCACGCCCCCACCCTGGTAGACAAGACCGTGTGAGCGACACGCACCTCGAGATCGAGCGCACCTACGACCTGTCCGCCGACGCCGCACTGCCCGACCTGGTCGGCGCCGGCGGGATCATGCAGACCGACACCCAGGAGCCGTTCGAGCTCGACGCCACCTACTGGGACACCCAGCGGTACGACCTGGTCGCCGCCCACGTCACCGTCCGTCGGCGCACCGGCGGGCACGACGCCGGCTGGCACATCAAGCGCGCCGAGTCCGACACCGTCCGGCACGAGGAGCACTTCCCACTGACCGAGGACCCGGACACCGTGCCCGTCGAGGTCCTCGCCGCACTCTTCACCGAACGGCGTGGCCGCGGACTGCACCCCGTCGTCCGGATCACCACCACCCGCACCGTCACCCGCCTGCTCGACGAGGACGGTGACCAGGTCGGCGAACTCGCCGACGACCAGGTCGTCGCCGAACGCCTCGACGACGACGCGCCGGCCCACCCGACCACGTGGCGGGAGGTCGAGGTCGAAGCCGTCGAGGGTGTCGACCCGCAGATCGCGCACGCGCTCTTCGCCGCCCTGGACGGTCGGTTCGCCGCCGTCGGCGCCGGCCCCGCCGCAGTCGCGTCCAAGCTGGCACGTGGGCTGGCGGGGGCACCGGCACCGCGCCTCCAGACCGAGGAGAAGCCGCACAAGGGCACCGCGGCCCGCGCACTCACCAAGCGGTTGCGGAAACTGCGGGGCACGCTGCTCTGCCTGGAGGCCGGACTGCGGTCCGGCGCTCCGACCGACCTGTCCGAGGTGGCCGAGACCGCCCTCGGCATCGCCGCGGTCCTCGGCTCGTACCGGCCGGCGTTCGCCGACGGCGACGAGATGGACCGTGCCGCCGCTGCGGCCGATGCGCTCGCGGCCGTGACGGCACGAGCCGCCCTCGCGGAGTACCTCGTCGACCGGTTGCCGCGCGCTTCCAGCCCGGCGCAGGAAGCACTCATCGACTCGATCACCCGCGAGCGGATCCTGGCCTCCACGCGCCAGCGCCGCGATGACGCCACCCGCGAGGTCGTGCTGTCCCTGCACGAGGAGTCGTTCCTCGAACTGCTCGACGCCCTCGACGACGCCGTCGAACGCCCTCAGCCGACCGAGTGGGCACTCCGCGACCCGAAGCGCGTCGCCCAGGACGTCTCGGCGATCGAGAAGCCGCGCGTCCGCGACCTCGTCCGTGAAGCCGTCGGGGACGACCCCGCCGACGAGGCCGGCGACCGCGAGGCCACCCAGCGCGCCTGGCACGCCACGCTCCGGGCCCGGATGGCGATGGACGTCCTCGGCGACGACGCGTTCCCGCACGCGCTCTGGAAGCGGATCGGCACCGCGGCCGACGTGCTGACCGAGCGGGTCCGGTCGCTGCACGCGCTCGAGCAGCTCCGCGTGCAGGCCGGCATCGCCGAGCGCGCGGGTGAGGGCACGTTCGGGTACGGCGTCCTGGCCGGCGACCGGGTCCGCGTGGCCGAGGAGTCCTACGACGAGGCGGTGCACGCGCTCAACCGCGTGTGACGGACTGTCCGTCCGCACACGACGACGGCGCGCACCCGAGCAGGGTGCGCGCCGTCGTCGTGAGGCCTGCTGCGTGTCAGCCGGCCTGTCAGCCGGCCTGTCAGCCGGCCGCGATCGGGTCCGCGCTCGCCGCCGCGGGGGAGACGTCGGCCAGGCCGAGCACGTCGAGCAGCCAGGCCAGCTCGGACGCACGCTCCTTCCACGAGTCGTACCGACCGCTGACGCCACCGTGTCCGGCGGACATCTCGGTCTTCAGGAGCACCGGCGCACCGACCTCCCGCAGCTTCGCGGTCCACTTCGCCGGCTCGACGTACAGCACGCGGGTGTCGTTGATGGAGGTCACGGCGAGGATGCGCGGGTACTGCACGTCGTCGCGGACGTTCTCGTACGGGGTGTACTCGCTCATGTACCGGTAGACCTCGGGGTCGTGCAGCGGGTCGCCCCACTCGTCCCACTCGATGACGGTCAGCGGCAGGTCCGGGTCGAGGATGCTCGTCAGCGCGTCGACGAACGGCACCGCGGCCAGGATGCCCGCGAACCGCTCGGGCGCCAGGTTCGCGACGGCGCCCATCAACAGACCGCCGGCGCTGCCGCCCTCGGCCACGAGACGCTCGGGTGTCGTCCGGCCGCTGTCGATGAGGTGCTCGGCGACGGCGACGAAGTCCGTGAACGTGTTCTTCTTCGTCAGGGTCTTGCCGTCCTCGTACCAGTGACGGCCCAGTTCGCCACCACCGCGGACGTGGGCGACGGCGAAGACGACACCGCGGTCGAGCATCGACAGACGCATCACGCTGAAGCCCGGGTCGATCGAGTGCTCGTACGAGCCGTACCCGTACAGGTGCAGCGGGGCCGGGGCGTCCGCGTCGACGGCGTCACGGCGCCACACGAGGGAGATCGGGATCCGGGTGCCGTCGGACGCCGTCGCCCAGTCGCGCTCCTGCACGTAGTCGGCCGGGTCGTAGCCGCCCAGCACCGGCTGCCGCTTGAGCACCGTGACCGCACCGGTCGCCAGGTCCAGGTCGCTCACCTCGGACGGGGTCACGAAGGACGTGTAGCCCAGTCGGAGCGTCGGCTGGTCCCACTCGGGGTTGCCGCCGAGCCCGGCCGAGAACAGTGCCTCGTCGAAGGGGACCTCGTGGGCGTCGCCGTAGCCGTCGCCCTCGATCGGGATGATCGCGATCCGGGGGAGTGCCTCGGACCGGTACTCGAGCGCCAGGTGCCCGGCGAAGGCGTCCACCGACTCGATGCGTCGTTCGGGGTGGTGCGCGACGACGACACGGCGGTCGGACTCGGACGTCGGGTCGTCGGCGGGGACGTCGACGAGCTCGAAGTTCTCGGCGCCGTCGTTGTGCAGGACGAGCAGCCGGTCGCTGCCACCGACGATGGCGTGTTCGATCTCGTACTCGACGCCCTCTCGACGGGGCCACACGACGCGGAACTCGCCGGTCGGGTCGGACGCGTCGAGGACGAGCGCCTCGGAGGTGATCTTCGACCCGAGCTCGATGACGATGTACTGCGACGAGCGGGTCACGCCCACACCGACCCAGTAGCGGTCGTCGGGCTCCTCGAACACCACGACGTCGGCGTCCGCCGAGGTGCCGACGGTGTGGCGCCAGATGCGGTCCGGGCGCCAGGAGTCGTCGACGGTCGGGTAGAACACGTAGCGGCCCGAGGGGTCGAACGTGGCGCCGGCCCCGGTGTTCGGGATCGTGTCGCCGAGGTCCTGCCCGGTCTCGAGGTCACGGACGGCCAGGGTGTAGCGCTCGTCGCCCTCGACGTCGACGCCGTAGACCAGCCGACGACCGTCGTCGCTGATGTCGTAGGTGCCGAGCGAGAAGAAGTCGTGCCCCTCGGCCAGGGCGTTGCCGTCCAGGACGACCTCTTCGCCGGGCAGGGTGCCGGCGCTCGCCGATCCCGGAGCCCCCGCCCCGGCGGTGTCCGATCCCGCAGTGTCCGCCTCGAGCGACGGCGGGGTCCAGTCGTCCGGCCCGCTGATCGGGGTCCGGCACTGCACGCCGTACTGGCTGCCCTCGCTGGTCCGGGTGAAGTACCACCACTGGCCCATGCGCACGGGGGCCGAGAGGTCGGTCTCCTGCACGCGGGTCTTGACCTCGTCGAAGAGCCGCTCACGGAGGGCGCCGAGGTGGTCGGTCTGCGCCTCGGTGTACCGGTTCTCGGCTTCGAGGTACGCGATGGTGTCCGGGGACTCCTTGTCGCGCAGCCACTCGTAGTCGTCGACGAAGTCGATGCCGTGGTGGGTCCGCGTACGAGGCCGCTTGGCGGCGGTCGGCGGGGTGGTCACGTCGTGCTCGCTGGTCACCGGCCCACCCTATGCGCTCAGGATGGAGGCCCGACCCGGCTCCGGGGCAGCGGCTGCCGGTCCGGCCTGCCCCGGTACGGCCTGCCCCGGTCCGGCCCGCCCCGGTGTCGGCACTGCCGCCGCCCGGATGCGCTCAGCCAGCGCATCGAGCTCCGCCAGCACGTCCGACGCCACCCACGCCCGGTCGTGTCGTCGCTCGGTCACCGGGCGCAGCACACCCGCGTCGACCAGCTCGTCGATCACGGCGTCCGTCCACGGCAGGTCCGGCGGCAGCGCAGCGGTGATCGCCGCTTCGGTCAGCACCGGGTCGGCGAGCAGGACGCGCAGCACCGTCGAGTCGTGTGCCATCCGATCCCCGAGACCCGCCGGGTGCACCGCGGCACGGTCCTGCTCGAGTTCGTCCAGCCGGAGGGCCGCGTACTCGACCTCGTCGCACACGGTGCCGATCGCCGCGGCGACCAGGCGCACGACGCCGTCGACGTGTCCGTCCCGGTAGTGGACGAGTTCGGCGAAGTACCCCGCCCGGTCCGCCACGAGCGCCGCCGCGACCGGGACCACGAGCGTGGAGGTCAGTCCGCGCCGGCGCAGCACGGCGTTGACCAGCGCCCGGCCGATCCGCCCGTTGCCGTCGGTGAACGGGTGCACCGACTCGAACTGGGCGTGGGCGATCGCCGCCTGCACGACCGGGTCGAGGTCGTCTCGCTCCAGGAACGCGAACAGGTCGTCCATGGCGTCGGGGACGTCGTCGGCCGGTGGCGGGACGTACGCGGCGTCCCGCGGTGACGCGCCGCCACCGATCCAGTTCTGCACCTGCCGCCAGCGCCCGGCCACCGGACCGTCGACCGGGTCGTCCCGCATGAGCACCGCGTGCGCGTCGAGCACCGAGCGCTCGGTGATGCCGACCTGCCCGGCGTCGTCGATCATCGCCCGCAGGGCCGCGGTCGCGCCGACCATCGCGGTGGCGCTGCCGTTCGCGCGGATGCCGACCAGGGCGCGGGCGTAGTCGTCGAGCGTCGCGTGCTCGTCCTCGATCCGGGAGGACGAGACTGCCTCGGTCCGGGCGAGCAGCAGGTCGAACGTCGCGGTGCGGTCGCCCAGACGTCGGTCGAGGTCGGCGAGCCGCTCGGCGACCCGCGACACCAGATCGGCGGTGCCCGATGACGGGGTCCAGGTGCGGTCCGCGATCCGCGGCGGCAGGGAGCAGCGGACCGAGCGGACCATCCGGTCGGCTCGTGGCGGCCGCCCGCTGCTCCGCCACGGTCGGGTCGTCGTCCGGTGCGCAGGCCAGCCGGGCCGGGTGTCGTCAAGGTGCATCGTGCCTCCGCTCGTCGGGTCCGACAGAAGGTACCGACCACCGAGCGGGCAGCACCAAGAACCTGTATTCCGTACACGAACTCCGTGGCGTCCGGCGACGGCATCGGTACCGTTGTGGGATGACTGACAACTCGTTCGTGATCACCGGTGCCCACGTCGTCCCCGTCGACGGCGACGCGTTCGACGGCGGCGCGGTCGTCGTGCAGGACGGCCGCATCACGGCGGTCGGACCCGACGTCGTGGCACCCGAAGGCCTGCCCGTGGTCGACGCTGCCGGTGCCTGGCTCCTGCCCGGCTTCGTCGAGGCGCACGGCCACGTCGGCATCCACGAAGAGGCGAACGGTTCGGCGGGCAACGACACGAACGAGATGACCGGCCCGAACATGGCTGCCGTCCGGGCGATCGACGCGGTCGACATCGACGACGAGGGCTTCCGCGATGCCCTGTCCGGTGGCATCACGAGCATCGTCGTGAAGCCCGGCTCCGGCAACCCGATCGGTGGACAGACCGTCGCGATCAAGACCTGGGGCGGCCGCACGATCGACGAGCAGCTCATCTCGGACGCCGTGAGCATCAAGAGCGCCCTCGGTGAGAACCCGAAGCGCGTCTACGGCGAGAAGGGGCAGACGCCCTCCACCCGCCTCGGCGTCGCCAAGGTGATCCGTGAAGCGTTCGTCGCCGCGCAGGACTACCGCGCGGCCCGCGACGCCGCCCACGCGAAGGACGAACCGTTCACCCGCGACCTCACGAAGGAGGCACTGGTCCGCGTCCTCGACGGCGAGCTCGCCTGGGACCAGCACACCCATCGGCACGACGACATCGCCACCGCGGTCCGTCTCGCAGAAGAGTTCGGCTACCGCCTGGTCGTCAACCACGGCACCGAAGCACACAAGATCGCGGGCCTGCTCGCCGAGAAGGGCATCCCGGTGATCTACGGGCCGCTGTTCACCAGTCGCTCCAAGGTCGAGCTGCGCGATCGCGGCATCCCGAACCTCACGACCATCGCTGCGGCCGGCGTCCGGGTCGCGATCACCACCGACGCACCCGTCGTCCCGATCAACATGCTCGTCACCCAGGCGACGATGGCGGTCCGCGACGGGCTGCCCCGACAGACCGCGCTCGAGGCGATCACCTCCGCGCCCGCCGACATCCTCGGCTTCGGTGACCGGGTCGGTCGCATCGCCGAGGGACTCGATGCCGACCTCGTCCTCTGGGACGGCGATCCGCTCGACGCCACCAGCCGCGCACAGCGGGTGTGGATCGAGGGCAATCAGGTCTACGCGTACGTCGACGGGCAGGGTGTGACGACCCCGCGCTGGTGACGATGCGGGTCGACACATGACCAGATGACAGACGGGAGGCGCGGCGCAGGCCCGCACCGCGCCTCCCGTCCGACCCTGGGCTCGACCAGGCCAGGCCGGTGCGGGCCGGGCCGGGCCCGTTCAGCCCTGGCGCGACAGCAGGAAGTCGTTGATCCGCTCGGTCATGCCGAGGTCCATCTCCTGCGACACGCCGTTGACGGTGTGGATCGGCGCCGCCTGCCGGATGCTCGACACCAGCCACAGCGCGTCCGCGGCCCGCAGGTCGTCCAGGGTGACGAGTTCGTAGGCGGTCTCGATGCCCTCCTGCTCGGCGAATCGGAAGACGTCGGCCTGCGTGGTGCCGTCGAGGATGCCGATGTCGGTGCGCGGGGTGACGAAGCGACCGCCGACGGACATGATGAGGTTGGCGCGGGTGCCCTCGAGGACGTAGCCGTCGGTCGAGATGAAGAGCGCGTCGTCGGCACCGCGTCGGACGGCCTCGCGGAGCGCCGCCATGTTGATGGCGTACGACAGCGTCTTCGCTCCCTGCAGCAGCCACGGCGAGGTCCGTTCGACGTCGTGCCGGTAGCCGCGGTCCAGCGTGACGACCCCGATGCCCTCGGTGCGGTCGCGGGTCTGGTCGGCGGACGGTGCGGCGTAGACCCAGCCGGTCGGACGGCCGAGGCCCTCGACGCCGCGGGTCAGGACGGTCTTGGCGTACGCCTCGCGCACCGGGTCGAGCCGCGCGCAGGCGGCCTCGATGGCCTGGCGCCAGGCGTTCAGGTCCGGCTCGGGCAGGTCGAGCTTCGCGGCGGACCGGCCGAAGCGGGCGAGGTGCGCCTCGAGGGCTTGCGGACGGCCGTCGATGACCGTGATCGTCTCGAACACGCCGTCGCCTCGGGTGAGTCCGAGGTCCATCACCTGGATGTGCTCCTCGAGCGGCTTCGCCCAGGTGAACGCGTCGGCCTCCGGGTCGTGCGGCGCTGCGGCGCGGGAGGGCTGGTTCAGGACGGCGAGGACGGTGTCGGTCATGCCCCCATCCAACCCCAGACCGGTGTCAGCGAGCACCGGTGTCAGCGAGCGCAGGTGTCAGCGAGCGCGGTTCTCAGCGCGCACCGGGCAGCGCGTCCATCAGCTTCCAGACGGCCTCGGTGAGTTCCGGGTGCTGGAGCGCGATGCGCCGGAGGCGGTGGTACTCCTCGCCGTGCTCAGTGCGCTGCCCCGATGCCGGGTGCGAGGACCACTGTGCGCTGCGCTGGCCGATGCGGACGTCGACCTCCATCGCCTCGGCACGGAGGATCAGGACGACCTGCTCGTCGACGCTCGGCAGCGTGTGCATGAAGTCCCAGGGATCGTCACCCTGCCGACACCGGTGTTCGACGATGACCGAGATCTCCTCGGCGGCTTCGGCGCGCAGCACCTCGAGGCTGCGCCCCGTCCTGCGTGACTCAGCCATGACGCCCCCACAGCACGCCTGCCATGCAACGAGCGTACGTCATCGGATCGGCCACACTGGACCACATGACGGAGCGCGACGAGAGCAAGACCCAGCACCCGGCCGTCGTCGTCGTGTACCTCCTGCGGAACGGTCCGGACGGGCCGGAGGTGCTGCTCGGCGAGAAGCGACGGGGTCTCGGCACCGGTCGTGTGGTCGGCCCCGGCGGCAAGCGTGAGGGCACCGAGACGGCGGTCGAGACGGCCGTGCGCGAGGTGGCGGAGGAGGTCGGCCTCCGCATCGACCCGGCCGACCTGGAGGCCCGTGGCACGTTGGACTACCGGTTCCCGTTCCGCCCGTCCTGGTCCCAGGTCTCGGACGTCTTCGTGTGCCGCCGCTGGCAGGGAGACCCGTCGGGCGGCGACGAGCTGGAGCCGCGCTGGGTGCCGGTCCGGGACGTCCCCTACGACGCGATGTGGGACGACGCGCGCTACTGGTTGCCCGCGGTCCTCGACGGGGGCCAGGTCGACGCCCGGGTGGTGTTCGCGGAGGACAACGCGTCGGTCGCGGGGTTCACCGGGACGGGGATCGGCGAGCCCGTCTGAGCCGCCGCGCCACGTCTGCCGGACCTGCCGCGTCAGCGTCGGCGTTGCCGGGCCGCGGAACGCCCGTCAGCGTGCCCGTCAGCGTGCGCGCTGCGTGGGAGTGGTGCCGGTGCGCGCGGCTTCGGCCTCGGCCATGACGTCGGCGTCCCCGCTCCGCCCACCGAGCGGGCGGACGAAGAAGTCGACGACGCCGAACGCGATCGCGGCGATGAGGGCGAACATCGCCCAGCCGTCCCAGAGCCCGGCGACGCTGCGGCCGCCGCTCGGCGCGAGCACGATGCTCGTGACGTAGGACAGCGCCGCGATGACGAGGAAGACGACGACGATCGTCATGAGCAGGCGGTGCCAGGCGGTTCGGGTCATGATCGGACCAGGATAGCCGTCGCCCCGGCGTTCATAGACGGGCGCTCACCGCCGGGCGCTCACCGACGAGGGTTCAGCGGCTCGTTCTCGAGCCCGTCGCGGCCGCCGGTGAAGACGTCCCCGGCGGCACGTTCGTCCTCCCAGTCGTCGTCGCGCAGGACCTGCAGCGTCCCGGTCTCGGTCGAGATGAGGCCGTTCCGCTCGAGTTCGGCGTCGCGCTGGCGGCCGAGGAACTCGCGGTTCGCGGTGTTCGCGTCCTGGAACATCGTGGTCCGGCCGGTGACGATCGCGCGGATCCGGCGGCGCTCCCACCACTTCTTGCCGAGGAACATCAGCACCAGCCCGGCCGCGGCGTAGCAGCCCATCGTGATCAGCCCGCGCTCCGGGCCCGGACCGACGCCGTAGAGCTGGTGCTTGATCATGTCGACCATGCTCGAGCCGACCACGACGTTGTTGAGCCACGCGAACGGCTCCGGCATGAACCACTTCGGGTAGGCGCCACCGGAGGACGGCATCGACAGGAAGACGAAGCAGATCATGGCGGGAGCGGCGATGAACCGGCCGACGAAGTAGCTGAGCCCGTTCACCGCCAGGCCGATCGCGACGATCCACCCCCACGCGATGAGGACGAGCGGGACGAAGTGGCCGTGGATCGCACCGACGACCGGGCCGGCGAGGGTGTTCGTGATGAGCGAGATGACCAGACCGCCGGTGACGATGACCGCCATCCGGGTGCGGTGGCGGAGCGGGCCGCCCATGATGCCGATGAACATCGCGACCATGTAGCCGCCGATGCACCACGCGAGCATCACGTACATCCCGACCGTGCCGTACTCGTCGTACGCAGGCAGGGGAGCGAGCTCGGTCACCCGGGGAGCGGTCAGCCCGGCACCGGTCCGCACGGCGCTCAGGGTCGCCGGCACCAGGTTCGCGACCTGGAACTGGTGCGCGCTGGCCTTGAACAGCTCGTTCGCCGACGGGTCGTACGCGACGGCGATCGTCCCGGCGAGGACATCGCGCTTCGCGCTGGCGAGGGAGTCGTAGGAGGAGAACAGGTACTCGCCCGGCAGCGCCTTCTGCACGGCTCCGACGAGGGTCTGGTCGCTGCCGACGATGCCGATCGGCACGTCGTGCGGGTGCGGGGCGTGGAACGCGAAGACGTAGCAGAGGCAGAAACCGACGATGAAGAACAGCGGCATCCACAGCTGCAGCCCGATGAGCTGCAGCGATGGGTGCAGGGTGGCGTACCAACGGCGGTAGCGGCCGATGTGTTGCTTCGGCGGCGGCGTGGGGCGTGCCTCCCGGCCGGGGCGGCGTGCCGGGCGTGACCGGTCGTCCGCGGCCCGTGCCGTGTCTCCGGCGCTGCGCGTCGGGAGGTCGTTGTTCCTGCGTGCTTCGTTCCGCGGCGTGCTCACTCGGCGGTGCGCTCCTGTCCTGTCGTCTGGCATCCCAGGGTACGCCTGGGTACCGGAGTGAGGACCGGTCAGGAACGACTGCGGGAGGCCTGCGCCGAGTCCATCGCGAGCTCTTCCGCATCGAGGGTCACGAGCACGCGGCGCATGACCTCTTCGTCGAGGTTGCCCTTCTCGCGCTCCTCGAGGACGATCTCGCGCCGGCGGTCGAGCAGCTCGCGGCGGATGTCCTGGATCTGGGCGCCGCGCAGACGCATCGGGGCCATGCGGTCCTCCGACTCCTCTTCCTCGGCGTCCTGCCGGAACGTCTCGGCCTGGCGCTCGAGCCGGGCCTTGAGACGGGAGACCACCGAGTCGACGGCGTCCGTTCCGTACCGCGTGCCCCACTCCGGACGGCGCTTGTCGAGCAGCTCGATCGCGGCGACGGTGGTGCGCTGGTTCAGCAGCATCTCGCTGCGCCGGTCCTTGTCGTCCTCGCCCGGGTCCTGCACCTTGAGCGCGCGGATCACGAACGGCAGCGTCAGCCCCTGCAGCAGCAGGGTGCCGACCGTGACGATGAACGCGATCACGAAGATCGTGTCCTGGGCGGGGATCTTCGTCGGGCTCGCGACGACCGACACCGCGGCGGCCAGCGTCACCACACCACGCATGCCGGTCCACGAGATGACCGTCAGTTCCCGCCAGTTGAGCCTCGGTTCGGCCGTGCCTCGGATCCAGCGCAGGGAACGGTGCCCTCGGGAGGCGCGGATCCGCAACGGACGGATGAACCGGCCGTGCAGGCGGTTGCGTGCGTACGACTCGAAGATGAAGAGCGGGCGGACCACGATCACCACCACCAGGACCACCGCCGCGGCGGTCAGCGTCTGGCCGAGGCTCCGCTCGCTCTCGACCAGGTCCTGCACGACGGTGTTGAGCTGCAGACCGATCAGCGCGAAGACGAAGCCCTCGAGGATCACGTCGACACTCGTCCAGAGCGGGCGCTCCTGCAGGCGGGTCGCGTAGCCCTCCTTGGGGGAGTTGTAGCCGATGTACAGCCCCGCGGTGACGACCGCGATGACGCCCGAGCCGGAGAGCTCCTCCGCCAGGATGTACGCCACGAACGGCAGCAGGATGCTCATGATCGTCTCGACCACCGGGTCGTTGATCCGCATCCGGATCCAGTGCACGACCACGCCGAGGACACCGCCGACGACCAGGCCGACGCCGATCGCCAGGCCGAAGATGCCGAGGTCCTGCCAGATCGTCAGTGACGCACCGGCGATGATCAGCGTGAACACCCGGACGAGCGTCAGGGACGCGGCGTCGTTGATCAGGCTCTCGCCGGACAGGACCGTCATCACGCGGCGGGGCAGGCCGAGCTTGCGGCCGATCGCCGCCGCGGACACCGCGTCCGGCGGCGCCACGATCGCACCCAGGAGGATCGCGGCCGGCCACGTCATGTCGGGGATGATCAGGTAGGCGGCCAGGCCCACGGCGAGCGCCGTGATGATGACGAGGAAGATGCCGAGTCGTCGGATCTGTTTGATCGACCCGCGGAAGCTCTGCCACGACACGTCGAGCGCCGCCGAGTAGAGCAGCGGCGGCAGGACCACCGTGAGGATGACCTCCGAGTCGATCTCGATGTGGGGCAGACCGGGGATGAACGACACGCCGAGGGCGACCGCGGTGACGAGGAGCGGAGCCGGGAGTCCCCATGCGCGGGCGAACCCGGTGACGGCGAGCGATCCGACCAGCAGGATGAGCAACTCGGCGATGTCCACGGGTCCATCTTCCCATCCCGAGGGTGTGGACCTGAGCAGACGTGAAGGGCAGATGAACAACAGGTGTCTGCTCGGCTTGCCCGATGCCCCTCCGCCTGGGACACTTGCCCGCGGTGGACATCACGCTCATAGTCGTCCTGGTCATTGCGTTGGCCCTCTTCTTCGACTTCACAAACGGTTTTCACGACACCGCCAACGCAATGGCGACCCCGATCGCGACCGGCGCCATGAAGCCCACGGTCGCGGTCTCCGTCGCAGCGGTGCTCAACCTCGTCGGGGCGTTCCTCAGCACAGCTGTGGCGACGTCGATCTCGCACGGGCTCATCAACGAGGGACCCGGTGGCGTCGCCATCAGTCCGGAGATGATCTTCGCGGGGCTGATCGGCGCGGTGGTCTGGAACATGATCACGTGGCTGCGCGGCCTGCCGTCGTCGTCCTCGCACGCGCTCTTCGGTGGCCTCATCGGTGCCGCGATCGTCGGTGCCGGGTTCGACTCGGTCAACTACGCAGCGCTGCTGACGGTGGTGATCATCCCGGCCTTCCTGTCGCCGGTGATCGCGGCCCTCGTGTCACTGCTCGCCACACGCATCGCGTACCGGATCACCCGTCGCCCGGTGTTCCCGAACGAACGCGGTGGCTTCCGCATCGGCCAGATCTTCACCTCGTCGATGGTGTCGCTCGCACACGGCACGAACGACGCGCAGAAGACGATGGGCGTCATCACGCTCACGCTCATCGCGTCCGGTGCCCAGTCGGCGAACCAGGGCGTGCAGTTCTGGGTCGTCGTGGCCTGTGCGCTCGCGATCGCCCTCGGCACCTACACCGGCGGCTGGCGCATCATCCGCACCCTCGGCTCCGGCATCACCGAGATCCGAGCGACGCAGGGCTTCGCGGCCGAGGCCTCGACCGCCGCGACGATCCTGGCCTCGAGCCACCTCGGCTTCGCACTCTCCACCACGCAGGTGTCCTCGGGCTCGATCATCGGTGCGGGCCTCGGCCGCCGCGGGTCGAAGATCCAGTGGTCGACCGCGGGCAAGATCGTCATCGCCTGGTTCATCACCCTGCCGGCAGCCGCCGCGGTCGGAGCGATCGCCTCCGGCATCGCCCGCTTCGGCGTGATCGGCCTGGTCATCGACGCCGTCGCCGGTGGGATCGTGGTCCTCGGCCTGTACCTCTGGTCGCTGCGCAAGCCGCACGACTCGGCCATCGAGATCGACGTCGCCGCGAACGCCGTGCTCACCCGCAAGGAGCAGCGCGGCCTGCAGCGCAAGAAGCGTGCCGAGGCCGTCGCCGCCCGCCGCGCCGAACTGAGCCGTGAGCGGACCCTCCGCCGCATGGCCGGACGCAAGGGAGGCCGTCGCTGATGGGCATCGACTGGGGAGCGTTCCTGCTCGTGGCGCTCGTCGCCGTCGTCTCGGCCTGCTTCGTCGTCTCCGTGTACTCGGTCGGGCTGCGCTTCTGGAGCGCCGCTGACACCCGTGCGGGCAAGTACACCGTGAAGGACGACGGCACGATCGGCCCGGCCACCGCCGGCTTCCCCGACCCGAACGCCGCCGCCGGGGCCGTCCGGATGCTCCGGGCGCTCGCCGTGGTCTGCTTCGTGCTCTGCGGTGCGGCCGTGCTGTACGGCATCTACCTGATCGTGCCCGCCTTCCACTGACGCGCGGTACGTCCTCTCCGGCAGCGGCCGGCCTCCGGGCCGGCCGTTGCTGCGTCGGGGGGTGCGCCCGTCCGCCCTCGTCGGCGTGAGCGGGTGGAATGCCATGGTGCGTGGCGGGCGGACCGCGCGTTCTCGCCCGCTCGCCGTCTGCGGGCCGGGAGGCGCGGGCCGGGCTGGTCCCGCGCCTCCCGTCCGCCCTGGCCGTGAGCGGGCGGAATGCCAGGGTGCGTGGACGGCGGACCGCGCGTCTTCGCCCACTCGCGGACGCCCCTGAGGTGAGCGGGCGGAATGCCAGGGTGCGTCAGCCGTGCGCGGCGCATTTGCGCCCGCTCGCCGTCGCGTGGCCGGTGGTCGGCGGACCTGAGGCGCGTGGTGGCTGGTGCCGCGCCTCCCGTCCGCCTCGTGCGTGAGCGGGCGGAATGCCAGGGGTCGTCGCGGACGCACCACCCGTTCCCGCCCGCTCGCGGATGCCCCTGAGGCGAGCGGGCGGAATGCCAGAGTGCGTCAGCCATGCGCGGCACGTTTGCGCCCACTCGCCGACGGGGACCCGGCAGCCGGCGGTCGGGAGGGCCGGGGCGGGCTGGTGCCGCGCCTCCCGTCCGTCCCGTGGCGTGAGCGGGCTGAATGCGAGGGTGGGCGGCGCGCGATCCCAGCGTTCCCGCCCGCTCGCCGTCAGAGGAGCCGGCGGCTGGCGGACGGGAGGCCCGTGGCCGGCCGGATGCCGTGCCTCCCGTCCCGCGGGTGGTCAGTGGGCGGAATCCCGTGGTGCATGACCAGGCACCCCTGGCATTCCGCCCGCTCGCGCTCCGACCCGTCCTCCCGCCCGAACGCACCCGCCCCCGCACTCGCTCCCGCCCGCCGCACCCGCCGCACCCGCACCCGCACCCGCACCCGCACCCGCCGCACCCGCACCCGCGCCCGCCGCGCCCGCGCCTCCCGCACCGGCCGGACGGTCGCGGACTACCCTCGACACGTGACCCGCGACGGAGAGGAACACCACGTGACGAGCGCTGCCACCCGCACCGAGACCGATTCCCTGGGCTCGAGGGAGGTGCCCGTCGACTCGTACTGGGGCATCAACACCCTCCGGGCGATGGAGAACTTCCCGATCGCCTCCGTGCCGATCGCGGTGTACCCGGACCTCGTCGCGGCCCTGGTGACGGTGAAGCAGGCGGCTGCGCGGGCGAACCGGGCGATCGGGGTCCTCGACGACGAGCGTGCCGACGCCATCGACCGTGCCGCGCAGGAGGTGCGTGACGGTGCCCTCCGCGACCAGTTCGTCGTCGACGTGGTGCAGGGCGGCGCCGGCACGAGCACGAACATGAACACGAACGAGGTCCTGGCGAACCGGGCCCTCGAGCTCCTCGGCCGCGAGCGGGGCGACTACGCGTACCTGCACCCCATCGACCACGTGAACCGCAGCCAGTCGACGAACGACACGTACCCGACGAGCATCAAGATCGCGATGATCTACGGGGTGCGCCGTCTGGCCGACCAGCTGGAGCAGCTGTCGGACGCGTTCGCCGAGCGGGGCCGCGCCTTCGCGGACGTCCTCAAGGTGGGTCGGACGCAGCTGCAGGACGCCGTGCCGATGACGCTCGGGCAGGAGTTCACCGGCTTCGCGCACACCATCCAGGAGGACGTCGTCCAGCTCCGCCGCGTGGTGCCGCTGCTCGGTGAGATGAACCTCGGCGCGACCGCAATCGGCACCGGCATCACCGCGGATCCGCTCTACCGCGACGAGGTCCGCAGACAACTGGCCGATGCGTCCGGCATCGACGTCGTCACCGCGCCGGACCTCATCGAGGCGACGAGTGACGCCGGCTCGTTCATGACGCTGTCCGGCACGGTCAAGCGCAGTGCGATGAAGCTGTCCAAGATCTGCAACGACCTGCGACTGCTGGCGTCGGGGCCGCAGGCGGGCCTCGGTGAGATCACCCTGCCGCCGCGGCAGGCCGGGTCCTCGATCATGCCCGGCAAGGTCAACCCGGTCATCCCGGAGGTCGTGAACCAGATCGCGTTCGCCGTCGCCGGGGCCGACACCACGGTGACGATGGCGGCCGAGGGCGGGCAGCTGCAGCTCAACGCCTTCGAGCCGATCATCGCGCACTCGATCCTGCAGTCGCTGCAGTGGATGGCCCGCGGGTGCGCCACCCTCCGCGAGCACTGCGTCATCGGCATCGAGGCGAACGAGGCCAAGCTCGCGGCCCAGGTCGACACGAACGTCGGTGTCGTCACCGCACTGACGCCGTACATCGGCTACTCGGCGGCGGCGTCGATCGCGCACACGGCGTTGACGACCTCGACGCCGATATCCACGCTGGTGATCGCGGCGGGTCTGATGGACGAGCACCAGGTGCACCGCGTCCTCAGCCCGGCGCGCCTGTCCGGCATCGAGATGGCCACGGGGGCGATCCCGGTGATCACCGAGGCGATGCTCCAGCAGCACGCCCGCGACGCGGCCCCGCGTCCGCCGCAGGCCTGACCCGATACGCAGGCCTGCAGGCAGACGGGCTGGACCCCCTGACGGACGGGAGGCCCGTGGCGGCCCCGCCACGCGCCTCCCGTCCGTCAGGGCATCGGCCGCTCGCCCGCGCGCACCTGCCCCGCCACCCGCCGGAGCTCGTCGTCCTCAGGTGAGGCCTCGTCGTCGGGGAGCTCCGCCGCCGCGGCCCGCACCTGCGCCGCCGCTGCGATGTCCTGGTCCCGCCACCGGGCCAGCGTGAAGTTCCGGGTGACGTCGCGGAGCGGCAGCCGGATGGTCTCGTCGGCCTCGATGCCGGCGAGCAACTGGCGCATCCGGATCACCTCGGAGTCGAGCTCCCCGCCGACGACGAGCACGAAGTTCGAGATGTACAGGTACACGAGCAGCAGCAGCGCCCCGCCGAGCCAGCCGTAGGCGCGGTTGCCGCCGCCGATCGTCTCGACGTAGACCGCGAAGCCGACCGTGGCGATCGCCCAGGTGCCGATCGCGAAGCCGGCGCCAGCGGAGACCCACCGCAGCTGCGGCGTCTTGACGTTGGGGGTGGCGGTGTAGAGCACGGCGACCATGACCACCAGGTCCGCGACGAGCACCGGCCACTTCGCGACGTTCCAGACGTCGTCCACCCAGGACGGCCAGCCGACCTGCTGCACGATCGCGGCGGAGATCACCGGGGTGCCGAGCAGGATCACGAGGGCGACGGCGCCGCCGACCATGATCAGCAGCGTGACGAGGAGCATCATGCTGCGGAACTTCCAGATCCGCCGGCCCTCCTCGACCTCGTAGGCGGTGTTCATCGCCCGGCCGAACGCGGTCGCGTACCCGGACAACGACCACAGCGTCAGGACGAGTCCGACGGTCGCGCCGAGCCACGGGTTGTCGAGGGTCAGCAGCTGCCGCAGCGGGGTCTCGAGGTGCTCGGCCGTCTCGGGCCGCACGATGACGCCGAGGATCCCGATCACGTCCGCGACGCTGTCCCCGCCCTGGTCGACGACGGCCAGCAGCGACACCACGGTCAGGGCCGTCGGGAACACGGTCAGCAGCGCGAAGAACGTCAGCGATGCGGCCGAGTCGACGACCCGGTGCCGGATGACCGAGTGGTACGTCCGACGCACCACCGCCCGGACACCCGAGCGGCGCAGGTCGCGTTCGCGGCTCGCCGGCATGGGGTCGACCGTACCGGCTCCGTCAGTTCGCGTTCGGGTGCAGGGCGTCGTACCGGCGGAACGAGGGGACCAGCCGGAGCAGCAGGGCGACCAACGCGATGATGAGGACACCGCCGATCACCGGCGGGTACGCGAACCCGGCCGCGACGACCAGCCCGGCGTACAGGTCGCCGACCCGCGGGCCGCCGGTCACGACGACGATGAAGATGCCCTGCAGTCGACCGCGCATGCCGTCCGGTGCGGCGGCCTGGAGGATCGTCCCGCGGAACACGCTGCTCACGTTGTCCGCACCGCCGGCCACCGCGAGGAACAGCGCACAGAGCACCAGCGCCGGCAGGATCCCGGTCGAGAAGGTCTCGGACGGCCGCCCGCCGAGGAGGTGCGCGCAGGCGACGACGACACCGAACGCCGCGATCGCCCCGCCGTAGACCGTGATCGCCCACCCGACGGCCTCACCCTGGCGTCGCACGTGGCCGAGCGGGCCGGAGAAGATGCCGGACAGCAGCGCACCGATCGCGTACGCCGCGGTCAGGGCCCCGACGGTGATCGACCCGCCGCCGACGACCAGGGCGCCGATGGCGGGGAACAGCACGCGGGGCTGCCCGAAGGTCATCGCGATGATGTCCAGCACGAAGGTCATCGTGATGTTGCGGGAGCGCCGGAGGAACTTCGCCCCCTCGATCAGCGACGACAGTCCGGGGCGCAGGGCGTCGTGCTCCGGGGCCATCCGGGGCAGCGTGACCACCCCGAGGAACGCCGCACTGAACAGGACGACGTCGACCGTGTACGTGGGCGCGAAGCCGAACGCGGCGACCAGGACCCCGCCGACCGCCGGACCGACCGTCACCGAGAAGCCGGCGCTGATGCTGTTCAGCGCGCTCGCCGCGGGCAGCAGCTCGATGCCGACCAGGCGCGGCACGATGGCGGCGCGGGAAGCACCGATGACGGTGCCGGCGACGGCGTTCACCGTGACCAGGACGTAGAGCAGGACGACGCTGTCCAGGCCGAGCCAGGCGTGCGCGGCGATCATCGCGGTCGACACCCACGCCAGGACGGCCGACACGAGGGCGACGGTGCGGCGGTCGAACGCGTCCGCGAGCATCCCGCCGTACAGACCGGCCAGGATCATCGGCACCAGGGAGATCACGCCGACCAGGGACACCATGAAGGTCGAGCGGGTGATCTCGTACACCTCGAGCCCGACGGTGACGCTCGTCATCATCGTGCCGATGCCGGCGATCGAGCTGCCGATCCAGAGTCGAGCGAAAGCGGGAGAGCGGCGGAGCGGGGTCAGGTCGGCGAACAGGGAGCGGCGGGGCTTCGCGGGGGCATCTGGTGTCACGGTGGAACCATTCTGTGGCCTGGAGGCCGCCTGCGGGGCCCCGTTTCGTTCTCTGGTTGACTGACGGACATGACTGACCTGAACAGCAAGCCCGAGTTCGACGCTCCCGAGGGCCCGGCCCCCACCGACCTCGTCATCACCGACATCGTCGAGGGTGACGGCGCCGTCGCCGAGTCCGGCTCGACCGTCAAGGTCCACTACGCCGGCGTCGAGTACGAGTCCGGCGAGGAGTTCGACAGCTCCTGGGGCCGTGGCGAACCGATCGACTTCCCCCTCGCGGCCCTCGTCCGCGGCTGGCAGGAGGGCATCCCCGGCATGAAGGTCGGCGGCCGCCGCAAGCTCGTCGTCCCGCCGGAGCTCGCCTACGGCCCGGCCGGCGGCGGACACTTCCTGTCCGGCAAGACCCTGATCTTCGTCATCGACCTGCTCGGCGTCCGCTGATGGCGGGCGTCCCGGCGGTCCCGACCCTCGAGCTGAACGACGGGCACCGGATCCCGGCGCTCGGCCTCGGCACGTACTCGCTCGACGGGGACGAGGGGATCCAGGCGGTCGGTGCGGCGATCACGAGCGGGTACCGCCTGCTCGACACCGCACTGAACTACGGCAACGAGGACGCGGTCGGCGAAGCGGTCCGCCGCGCCGACGTGCCGCGCGACGAGTTCGTCGTGACGTCGAAGCTGCCGGGACGCCACCACGGCTACGACGAGGCGCACCGTTCGGTGGACGAGACCCTGGCGAACCTGGGGCTCGACCACCTGGACCTGTACCTGATCCACTGGCCGAACCCGTCGGTCGGCAAGTTCGTCGAGACCTGGAAGGCGTTCGTCGACCTCCGCGACAGCGGCAAGGTCCGCTCGATCGGTGTCTCGAACTTCACGCCGGAGCACCTCGACCGGATCATCGACGCCACCGGGGTCGCCCCGGCCGTCAACCAGGTCGAACTGCACCCGTACTTCCCGCAGACCGAGCTCCGCGCCGTGCACCAGCGGCTCGGCATCGTCACCGAGAGCTGGAGCCCGCTCGCGAAGCAGTCCGAGCTCCTCACCGAGCAGCCCGTCACCGCCGCGGCCGCCGCGCACGGGGTGTCGGCCGGCCAGGTCGTGCTCCGCTGGCACGTCCAGCTCGGTGCCGTCCCGGTGCCGAAGTCGGGCGATGCGGACCGCCAGCGCGAGAACCTCGACGTGTTCGGCTTCACGCTGAGCGACGACGAGGTCCAGGCCATCTCCGCGCTCGAGCGTGGTCGGCTGTGGGACGGCGACCCGGACACGCACGAAGAGATGTAGCCGGGCGCGTTCGCGTCGAGCCCGACCGGGGCAGGGGGATACGATTGGTCCCCCTGTCCCGAAGGGTTGCGAGTGTCCGAAGCGCGTGTTTCCGAACCCACCGAGATCGACCGTGAACGCGGCTACGTCGACGGTCTCTTCCACCGACTCGACGAGCTGACGGCCGAAGCTGCCCAGCGACTCGCCGAGACCCGCCGACAGACCGTCGGCGGCAACCACCAGAGCCGCACCGAGCGCGATGCCTTCGCCCGGCTCTACGAGGACACCGTCGCCACGCTCGAACGCGTCGGTGACCGGCTGGTCTTCGGCCGGCTCGAGGTCCAGGACCCGCCGGCCGACGAGGACGCCTTCCGGTACATCGGTCGGGTCGGCCTCCGTGACGCCGACCACCGTCCGCTGCTGCTCGACTGGCGTGTGCCCGGTGCCAGCGCGTTCTACCAGGCGACTGCGGCGCACGCGATGGGCATGCGCGCCCGTCGGCACCTGACGCTCGAGGGCCGCACGGTCGTGGGGGTCGAGGACGAGGTCTTCGACGCCACGCTCTACGACGACGAGCGCACCCACCTGCAGGGGGAGGGCGCGCTGCTCGCCGCGGTCACCGCCGAGCGCACCGGCCGGATGACGGACATCGTCGCCACCATCCAGGGTGAGCAGGACCGCATCATCCGCTCCCCGCTCGAGGGTGTGCTCATCGTGCAGGGCGGCCCCGGCACCGGCAAGACCGCCGTCGCACTGCACCGCGCCGCGTACCTGCTCTACTCGTACCGCGAGCGCCTCCGGGGCTCCGGCGTCCTGGTCGTCGGCCCGTCGCCGGCGTTCCTCACCTACATCGAGCAGGTGCTGCCGTCCCTCGGCGAGACCGGCGTCGTGATGGCGTCGCTCGGCTCGCTGTACCCGGGGCTGCACACCACGGTCCACGACCGCCGGGACGTCGCCGCGGTCAAGGGCTCGGGCGAGATGGCCGACCTGCTGCGGCGGGCCGTCCGCTCACGCCAGGTCGTCCCGACCGAGTCGGTGACGCTCGACGTCGAGGGCGAGCGACTCGTCGTCCCGCCGCAGCTCGTGGCCGAGGCGATGCGCCGCGCCCAGGACCGCGGCAAGCCGCACAACGTCGCCCGGGTGTCGTTCAACAAGAACGCGCTCGACGCCATGACCCGCCTGCTCGCCGACCAGCTGCGGCATCGCGGCACCACGGTCGACGAGGCGGACGAGAAGGTACTGCGCGAGGACATCCGCAGCTCGTACGACGCCCGCGTCCTGCTCAACACCGCGTGGCTGCCGCTACCGGCCGAGAAGTTCCTCGAGGACCTCTACGCCCGCCCGAACTGGCTGGCGTCGCTGACCCCGAACTGGAGCCCCGAGCGCCGCGAACTCCTCCGACGCGAGCGTGGTGCGGCCTTCACGGTGGAGGACGTGCCGCTCCTCGACGAGGCCGCCGAGCTGCTCGGCGAGTTCGACCCGACCGGTGGTGCGGCGAAGCGGCAGGCGAAGGCCAGCCGCAACCGCGACATCGAGAACGCCCGCCAGGCCATCGAGAACATGGGCGTCGAGGGCATCGTCAGCGCGGAACAGGTGGCCGGGGCCTTCGCTGAGGGCGGCGACCCCCGCTCCACGGCCGAGCGTGCCGCCGAGGACCGCGAGTGGACCTACGGGCACATCGTGGTCGACGAGGCGCAGGAGCTCTCGCCGATGCAGTGGCGGATCCTCGCCCGCCGGAACCCGCTGCGGTCCTTCACGATCGTGGGCGACATGGCGCAGGGCTCCTCGCCCGGTGCCGCCCGCACCTGGGACGACGTCCGCGGTGCGCTCTCCCGACGCCGTCGTGGTCGTGCGCCGCAGGTGCCGCTGGACTCGCGGCTGGAAGAGCTGACCGTGAACTACCGCACGCCGCGCTCGATCGTCGAGGCCGCCGGGGCGTTCGCCGCCTCGGCCGGACTCACGGTGACCGCGAACGAGGCGGTCCGTGACGGCGACCCCGTCGAGCGGCTGCGCGTCGACCGGGCGGACCTGTTCGACACCGTCGTCCGCCGGGTCGACAGCGAGCGGGACCTGATCGGCGCGGGGACGATCGGCGTGATCGTGCCGGAAGCCGACGTCACGGCCGTCCGGGAGCGCCTGGCCCGCACCGAGGCCGACGTCCGCGGGCTCGGTTCGCCGCGTCCGGGCTCGCTCACGGTGCTGACGGGTGCCGACGCGAAGGGCCTGGAGTTCGACGGCGTGCTGCTCGTCGACCCGGACCGGGTCGGGTCCGACGCGGCCCGCGCGGCTGCGGCGGTCTACGTCGCGATGACCCGTCCGACCCGCCGCCTGACGGTCATCGAGGTCGCCTGACGGTCGTCGAGATCGCCTGACGGGAGGCCCGACACCCGTCCGTCAGGCCGGCTCGCCCTGGTCCCGCACCTCGGCCACGAGCGTCGCCCACGGCCCGTCCAGCCGGCGGCCCGGGATCGTCACCGTGGTGCGGGCGACGGTCACGGTCCAGACGAAGTCGTCCGGCGTAGGGGCGTCAGCGTCCGGAACGGCCGCATCGCGGGGGAGTGCCCCGACGAGCTCCGCCCACCGGTCGGCGTCCGGCCGGGCGTCGGTGTCGACCTGCCAGGCACGGGTCAGGCCGGCGAACCCGCCACTGCGACGCACGACGATCTGCATGACCGGAACCTACGCCCTCCGACCCCGAGCCCGGACCCGAACCCGAATCCGAACCCGAACCCGGAACCGGCCGCACCCGCAGGGCGTCAGGACAGCACGCCCACCGCACGCCAGGCCTCGGTCACGGCGGTGTGCTCGGCGGACTCCGCCCCGAACCGCGTCGCCGCCGCCTGGACCGTGACGGCCGCGAACCCGGCGAAGTCGATCGACGCGGACACCTCGGCCGAGGTCAGGGCGTCCCACCAGACCTGCCCGGCACCGACCCACGCCGGCCCGCCGATCGCGGTCGCCGCGAGGAAGAACGCGTGGTTCGGGATGCCCGAGTTCAGGTGCACCCCGCCCTGGTCCTCGGCGGTCTCGACGTAGTCCGCCATGGTCGCCGGCTGTGGGTCCTTCCCGAGCACCGGGTCGTCGTAGGCGGTGCCGGGAGCGCCCATCGAGCGGAGGGCGACTCCGTGCACGGCATCCGTGAACAGCCCCTCGCCGATCAGCCACGTGGCCTGCTCGGCGGTCTGTCCGGCCGCGTACTGGGCGACGAGCGAGCCGAAGACGTCACTCATCGACTCGTTCAGCGCCCCGGACTGCCCCTGGTAGACCAGGTCGGCGGTGTACTGCGTGACTCCGTGGGCCAGCTCGTGCCCGATCACGTCGACCGCGATCGTGAAGCGCCGGAAGACCTCGCCGTCCCCGTCGCCGAACACCATCCGCTGCCCGTCCCAGTAGGCGTTGTCGTACTCCTGGCCGTAGTGCACGGTGGCGTCGAGGGGCAGTCCGGCGCCGTCGATGGACACCCGTCCGAAGACGTCGAGCCAGAACGCGTGCGTCGCGCCCAGGCCCGCGTACGCCTCGTCGGTGGCGGCGTCCCCGGTGTCGCCGTCGCCCTCGCGTCGGACGACCGTGCCCGGCAGGGTCGTCGTGCCGGCCGCGGTGGCGATCGTCCGCTGTGGCGAGGTGTCCGGCGTGCCCACGCTCCGGGGTGCGCGCAGCCCGGTCGCCCGCTTCGGCTCCTGCACGAGGTCCATCGAGGCGAGGGCGGTCCGCGCGGCCGAGGCGGCACGGGGGAAGCGGTCCTCGGGTGCCGCCGCGACGGCGCGCAGGAGGTACGGCGGGACGACGGAACGCAGGCGACGGCTGGTCATGGCGACATGCAACCACCGGCGGCCGACAGGCGGACCGGTGTCGGGCCTCCCGGCCGTGGTGCGCGCGTCAGTCGCGCTTGCGGTTCTCGACCAGGGCGAGCGCGTACGACTCCCACCACTGCCCGGCGGCCGGTCCGCCGTTGCAGCTGCCGTCGCTGAGGCCGGGCGTCTTCACCCAGAGCAACGCGTCGAGCCGGGTCGTGCCGAGCGTGACGTGGGGGAGCTGTCCGAGCCCGGCGCCCTCGGGGTTGCACCAGTCCCCGCGCCAGCCCTGACCGTTCCGCGAGACGTCGATGACGAAGTGCGGGTCACCGCCGATCGCGTCGGCGAGTTCGTCGGCGTAGGCGCGCTCCTGGTCGACGCGGTAGAAGTTCGACACGTTCGTGGCGAAGCCCTGCACCCGGTCGACGCCCGCGCGCCGCAGCCAGTCGGCCATCGTCCGGACCGGTACCCGGTTCTCGTTGCCGCCGTCCAGGTACACGGTCAGCCCGTGCCCGGTGAGCGCCGTCACGGCCTTGCGGAGCAGCGGCAGCCGCGTGTCCCGCAGTCGCTCGCAGACCGCGATCTGCGCGATCGAGTCCGGCTCGACCAGGACGACGGCGTGCGAGCCGGCGAGGGCGCGGACGACCGCGCGGACCCACGGCAGGTAGGCGTCCTCGGCGGTGCCGCCGCTCGACCAGTGTCCGCAGTCGCGGTCGGGGATCGCGTAGAGCACGAACACCGGGGTCGCGCGCTGCTCGCGCGCCGACGCCAGGACACGCTGCACGGTCGCGACCGTCTCCGGCACGGACGGGTTCGTCAGCCAGGTGGCGACCGGCTGGTCCGCGATCACGGCGAGGCGGTCCGCGGTGGAGGCCCGACCCGCCTTCCGCGCGGCCGTCTCGTGCCAGCGTGCCTGGTTCGCGGTCGACGGCTGGCGCGCGAGGCCGCCGGGCCACGCTTGGGCAACGCTCTTGCGGTGGGCGACCGGGCGGTCAGCGCCGTGCGGCAGCACCACGCTCACCGCCACGACGACGGCCACGACGAGCGCGCCGACGATCCCGATCCACACCCACTGACGCGTGGACGATGCGCGTTCCGGTCTCGGCATCGGCCGTTCCTCCCTGTTGCGCGACGCCCCCGACCCGCGTCCGCTGCTGCCGTCATGTTCCCATCCCATCGTCATGCGATGCCAGGGCGCTGCACAGCAGGCGTGCCCCAGACTGACCTGATGTTGCGGAAACTGCTCCTCCTGGCCCTGACCGGCGGCTACGCCTGGGTGATCTACCGGATGACGCTGACCCCGCACGTGTTCACGTCGGCCGAGAACTCGCTGGTCCTGCACGCCATCGCCTGGGTGCAGCACCTGCCGCACGGTGCCTGGTTCACGTACGACCGCACCGAGTTCCTGGCGAACGTCGCGATGTTCGTCCCGGTCGGGGTGATCGCCGCGCTGTGGTTGCCCCGACGCTGGTGGATCCTCGGCGCCCTGGTGGCGGTCGGGCTGTCGGTCGGGATCGAGTTCGCGCAGGCCGAGTACCTGCCGGCCCGGGTGGCCGACCCCCGCGACGTGCTGTCGAACGGCATGGGCGGCCTGCTCGGGGCGACGCTCGTCGGGTTCGTGCGGAGCATGCTGCCCGAGCGTCGACGCCGTCGCCGGCCGCTGCGGGCACGGACGGTCTGAGCGACCGCGCCCCGTCGGCGCGTCCCTGCTCTGGTATGCTCGTTCGGTTGCCGTCGAACGGCCGCGGATCAAGAGCGCTCACACATCAGGTGTGGGCACCGCGCAACGGACAGAGCTCTCACGCAGAGCAGGAAAGGGGATCCTCCATGGCACTTGACGCGAAGATCAAGCAGGAGATCATCGAAGAGTACGCGACCCACCCGGGCGACACCGGATCCCCCGAGGTCCAGGTCGCCGTTCTGACGCGTCGTATCAACGACCTGAACGAGCACCTCAAGGAGCACAAGCACGACCACCACTCGCGTCGTGGTCTGCTCCTCATGGTCGGTCAGCGCCGCCGTCTCCTCGGGTACCTCTCCGACGTCGACATCGCCCGCTACCGCGCGCTCATCGAGCGTCTCGGCCTGCGCCGCTAGTCACAGCCGGAGCACTGCCACCGCGCAGTCCTGCTGATCGGAAGCCCCGTTCCTCCTGGCGAGGGACGGGGCTTCTGTCGTCCCCGGGCCCGGGCCCGGGCCGTTCCCAGCGCATCCGTCGCGGGAATGCGTGTGTGGCGTCGACGGTTCCTGCTACTGTTCATGCAAACGCATCGAAAGTCGGGAGTCTCCATGACCACCATCGCCGTCGTCTCCGCCGGTCTCTCCGAGCCCAGCTCGACCCGCCTGCTCGCCGACCGCCTCGGCGCCGCGACCCTCGAGGCCCTGTCGGCCGACAGCGCCGTCGCCGGGGACCGGGTGGAAGTCCGGAACGTGGACCTCCGCCCGCTGGCGCACGAGATCACCGACGCCATGCTCACGCGCTTCGCCGCCCCGGCCCTGACCACCGCGATGGCGACGGTCGTCGAGGCGGACGCCGTCGTCTTCGTCACCCCGGTCTTCACCGCCGGCATGAGCGGCCTGGCGAAGTCCTTCCTCGACGTCCTCGACAAGGACGCCCTCACCGACATGCCCGTGCTGCTCGGTGCGACCGGTGGCACCGCACGCCACTCGCTCGCCCTCGAGCACGGCATCCGTCCGGTCTTCGCCTACCTGCGCGCCGCGGTCGTCCCCACCGGGGTCTTCGCCGCGACCGACGACTGGGGGAGCGACGACGCGGGCACGCTCGACGCGCGCATCCGCCGGGCCGGAGCCGACCTGGCGTGGATGATGCGGGCCTCCCGTCGGCAGCCGCAGCCGGCGGACGCCCTGCCGGAGGTCGTGGACTTCGCGTCCCTCCTCGGTGGGGCGCAGCGCTAGCCGCAGCCCTGCCGCCACTCAGTACCAGTGCGGGTTGACGCTCATCTCGTGGTTCCAGGCGCCGCACGGCGTCCCGTAACTGCTCTTGATGTAGGCAAGACCCCAGTTCACCTGGGTCTGCGCGTTCGTCCGCCAGTCCGCTCCGGCGGCGGCGAGCTTCGACGCCGGCAGTGCCTGCGGGATCCCGTAGGCACCACTCGACGCGTTCAGGGCGTTCGCGCGCCAGCCGGACTCCTGCGTCCACAGGGACACCAGGCAGCCGAACTGGTCGTCGCCCCAGCCGTAGCTGCCGAGGACGCTCCGTGCGTAGGCCTGCGCGGCGGCCGGGTCGACCGCGACGCCGTCCGTGCTGGGGTAGTCGTTGCCCGATGACGCCCCGCCCGACGGGGTGGGTGCCGCCGCTGCTGCCGCCGCGGCCTGGGCGGCTGCCTGCGCCGCTGCCGCCTGCGCCGCGGCCTGCGCGGCGACCGCCTGTCCGACTTCGTAGCGACGCTGCGTCTCGGCGGTCGAGTCCCGGAGTGTCGCTAGCTGCTGGTAGAGCTCGTCGCTGTGCGACTCGGTCGACGCGACCGCGGCATCCGCACGCTGCTGGGCGACCTTCGCGGTCGCCGCCTTCGCCTCGGCCGCGGCCGCGAGCGAGGCGCGCTCGTCCTCGGCCCGAGCAGCCTGGTCGTGCAGCGAGGACGCCGTCTTCGCCGACACCGAGGCGTCGTCGAGCACGCCGGCCCACGTCGTGGACAGCTGGTCGAGTGCGCCGAGCTGGTAGAGCAGCGCATCCGGGTTGCCGGCGGTCGCGATCCGCGTCGTCATCTGGTCGGTCGAGCCGTCGCGGTACAGGTCCGCGGCCAGCCGCCCGGCCCGGGTCTGCGCACGCTTCGCGGTCTCCGCCGCCTGGTCCGCGTGGGCCTGGAGGCTCGTGGCCGTCTGGGTGGCCTGGGCCAGGTCCGCCTCGGCCTGCGTCGCCTCCGCGGAGCGATCGAGGGCGACCTGCGACTTCGCGGCGGCATCGGCCTGCACCGACTTCAGGGCTGCCTGGACCCTCGTGACCTCGGTCTGCTTGGCCTGCTCGTTCCCCTTCGCGCGCTGCACGTCCTGCCACGTCGGGTAGTCCGTGGCGGAGGCCGGCGCAGCACCGACCACCGGGACGACCAGGGCGCCGACGAGCACGGTGACGGCGAAGAGGACGTGTCGCCCGTGCGGCCGACGGACGAAGGTGGGATTCCGAGGCATGCCAGCAGGCTAGGTGAGGACACGCCCGTTCTCCTGGAGCACCGCCGCTCGTCCACCACGGAATGCTAAGGTCGGCTGGTCTGGGGACCGTTCCCCGAGACGAACCATGACATCGCACGCAGACCGGCACGAAGCTGGTCATCGGTGGTGGCGTCCGGGCCGGTTGTCGTCCCGTGTGCTTCTACTGCTGGCCAGACATGCGTTCCGCGTCGTGGAGCGCACGTGCACGAGTGTGCCCGAGGCCTGGTCTGCTGCACGAAAAACGCAAGGAGGCATCCTCTATGGAGGGTCCCGAGATCAAGTTCGCGGAAGCGACCATCGACAACGGTCGCTTCGGCACCAGGACGGTCCGGTTCGAGACCGGTCGTCTCGCGCAGCAGGCACAGGGTGCCGTCGCCGCGTACCTCGACGAAGAGACCATGCTGCTGTCGGCCACCAGCGCCGGCAAGCACCCGCGTGAGGGCTTCGACTTCTTCCCGCTGACGGTCGACGTCGAAGAGCGCTCGTACGCCGCCGGCAAGATCCCCGGCTCGTTCTTCCGCCGCGAAGGCCGCCCCAGCACCGAGGCGATCCTCGTCTGCCGCCTGATCGACCGGCCGCTGCGCCCGTCGTTCGTCGACGGCCTCCGCAACGAGGTCCAGATCGTCATCACCGTCCTGAGCATCGCTCCGGACGAGTTCTACGACGCGCTGGCCATCAACGCCGCGTCCGCGTCCACGCAGATCTCCGGTCTGCCGTTCTCCGGCCCGATCGCCGGTGTGCGTCTCGCGCTCATCCCGGGCGCGAACGGCACCGACCAGTGGGTCGCGTTCCCGAAGGCGTCGCAGCTGGCCGAGGCCGTCTTCGACCTCACCGTCGCGGGCCGTGTCGTCACCGACGAAGCGGGCAACGAAGACGTCGCGATCATGATGGTCGAAGCCGAGGCCACCGAGCACAGCTGGGACCTCATCCAGGGCGGCGCCACCAAGCCCGACGAGTCCGTCGTCGCGCAGGGCCTCGAAGCGGCCAAGCCGTTCCTCAAGGCCCTCGTCGAGGCGCAGGCGAAGCTCGCCGCGCAGTCGGCCAAGGAGATCCAGGACTTCCCGGTCTTCCCGCCCTACGCCGACGAGGTCTACGCGGCCGTCGAGTCCCTCGCGCTCTCCGAGCTCGGTGACGTCTACAAGATCGCCGCCAAGACCGAGCGCCAGGACGCCGACGACGCGCTCAATTCGCGCGTCAAGGCCGCCATCGCCGAGCAGGTCGCCGCGGGCACGCTGCCCGAGGTCGCCAACAGCCAGGTCGGTGCCGCGTACAAGTCGGTCACGAAGAAGGTCGTCCGCGGCCGCATCCTCACCGAGCAGATCCGCATGGACGGTCGCGGCCTCGCCGACATCCGTCCGCTCGACGCCGAGGTCGCCGTGATCCCGCGCGTCCACGGTTCCGCGGTGTTCCAGCGCGGCGAGACGCAGATCCTCGGCGTCACCACGCTGAACATGCTCAAGATGGAGCAGCAGATCGACTCGCTGTCGCCCATCACGAAGAAGCGCTACCTGCACCACTACAACTTCCCGCCGTACTCGACCGGTGAGACCGGTCGCGTCGGTTCGCCGAAGCGTCGCGAGATCGGGCACGGCTTCCTCGCCGAGCGCGCCCTCGTGCCGGTGCTGCCGTCGCGCGAGGAGTTCCCGTACGCCATCCGTCAGGTCTCCGAGGCGCTCAGCTCCAACGGTTCCACCTCGATGGGTTCCGTCTGCGCCTCGACCCTGTCGCTCCTCAACGCCGGTGTGCCCCTCAAGGCCCCGGTCGCGGGCATCGCGATGGGCCTCGTCTCCGACACCGTCGACGGCCAGACCCGCTACGCGGCGCTGACCGACATCCTCGGTGCCGAGGACGCACTCGGTGACATGGACTTCAAGGTCGCCGGTACCTCCGAGTTCGTCACCGCGATCCAGCTCGACACCAAGCTCGACGGCATCCCGTCGTCCGTGCTCGACGCCGCGCTGAAGCAGGCCAAGGAAGCCCGTTCGGCCATCCTCGGCGTCCTCAACGAGGCCATCGACGGACCCGACGAGATGGCCGACACCGCCCCGCGCGTGATCTCGGTCAACATCCCGGTCGACAAGATCGGCGAGCTGATCGGCCCGAAGGGCAAGACGATCAACGGCATCCAGGACACCACTGGCGCCGACATCTCGATCGAGGACGACGGCACGGTCTACATCGGTGCCGTCGACGGCCCGTCCGCCGAGGCCGCGCGTGCGCAGGTCAACGCGATCGCGAACCCGACGAACCCGGAGATCGGGGACCAGTTCCTCGGCACGGTCGTCAAGATCGCGACGTTCGGTGCCTTCGTGTCGCTGATGCCGGGTCGTGACGGTCTGCTGCACGTCTCCGAGGTCCGCAAGCTCGCCGGTGGCAAGCGTGTGGAGAACGTCGAGGACGTCCTGGGCGTCGGCCAGAAGATCCTGGTCGAGGTCACCAAGGTGGACGACCGTGGCAAGCTCTCGCTCGCCCCGGTCGTGGCCGACGAGGTCGACACCGAGGGTCGTGACGACCACGGCACCCACACCGAGGTCCCCGCCGAAGGCTGATCACTGATCACCTGACGCCCACACCGGCCGCCGTCCTGCTGGACGGCGGCCGTTGTCGTGCGGTCAGGAGGCGGGCGTCTCCTGGATGCCGATGAGCTGCGCGCGACCGAGCAGGTGCTCGCGGAACATGAAGCCGACGACGGCCGGGGTCGCCTCGGCGGGGACCTCGAGCGTCGGGACGTCCAGCGCGCTCAGCGTGAAGACGTAGCGGTGCAGGCCGTGGCCGGCGGGCGGAGCGGCACCGAGGAAGGTGTCGGTGCCGAACTCGTTGCGGCGGCGTGTGGCGCCGGCGGGCAGCAGGGCATCGTCGGTGCCGGCGCCCTGTGGCAGCGAGCTGACCGAGGCGGGGATGTCCGACAGGGTCCAGTGCCAGAAGCCGGAGCCGGTCGGGGCGTCGGGGTCGTACACGGTGAGGACGAAGCTCTGGGTGCCCTCGGGTGCGCCGGACCACGTCAGCTCGGGGGAGCGGTCGGCGCCGCCGGCGTCAGCGCCGCGGGCCTCCTGCGGCAGCGTGCCGCCGTCGGTGAACTCGGGGCTGGTGAGGTCGAAGGTCGGGACGTCCGGCAGGTTCCAGTTGGGGTCGTTGGTCATGCTCCGAGCCAACACCCGCCGACCCGACGGAACCGGGGAACGACCCGGGGGAGTGCTCAGGCAGCTGCGCTCAGGCGGCGAGCACGCGCTCGGCCACGCGGCCGAGTGCTGCCGTCGCGGCGATCGCATCGCCCGCGTAGGCACCGCTCATCGCCCCGTCGCGCGCGAGCATGAGCTCGTCGGCGCCGTCGCCCGGCAGCGGGTGACCGGAGTCCTGCAGCAGGTCGCCGAGGCGTTCCGTGTACCAGTCGCGGTGCATGGCGACGACCTGTCGGACCGGGTCGCGGGGGTCGTGGTACTCGGCGGCGGCGTTGAGGAACGCGCAGCCGCGGAACTCGGCCTGGTTGACCTCGGCGGCCAGGGCGTCGACCCAGGCGCGGACCGCTGACTCCGGGGCGTCCGCGCCGGTGACGATCCGGTCCATGCGGGCCTGCACGCGGGCATGCTGCTCGTGCATGTAGGCGAGGATCAGGTTGTCCTTCGAGCCGTAGTGCTTGTAGAACGTCGCCTTCGTGACACTCGCCTCGGAGATGAGGCGGTCGACGCCGACGCCGCGGATGCCTTCTTCGTAGAACAGCCGGAGGGCCGTCTCGAGGATCCGGACCTTCGCGCCGCCGGAACGGGGAGCCGGGGGGACGCTCGACCCGTCCGGCGACGGAAGGTTCTGGGTGCTCGGGGCCGGTCCTTGCAGACGCTGACCCAGGAGACGCTGGACGGTCGGTTGGGGGGAATCGACCGTCACAGCGTGGCTCTCCTTGGGTCATCGGCTCCGCGGCGGAGTGGGGGGACTCGTTGCCGCGCAGGACTGATGTCCCGAGCCACCGGGTCGAGATCTAGGGGGGCTCTCGACCCGGTGACATCACTGTAGCACGAGGAGGACAGACAGACGAGTCGGTCTGTCCGCAATTCTTGTACCCCACTTCGAGTGGCGTGCCCCGCCAGCCCGTTAAACTGGGCGACGGGTGTCCGCGCTTCAGTAGAGTCATGACGATGAACCGCCCAGTGCCGCTGCCGCTCGAGGCTCCGGAAACGTCCTTCGTGACGTCCGGTGGAGCCCTCGTCCGGCGCACCGTTCTCGCCTCGGGCGTCCGTGTGCTCACCGAAGCCGTCCCGTCCGTCCACTCCACGAGCATCGGGTACTGGGTCGGTGTCGGATCGCGTGACGAACGGGCCGGACAGTTCGGCTCGACGCACTTCCTCGAGCACCTCCTCTTCAAGGGCACGACCGAGCGCAGTGCCCTCGACATCGCCGTCGCCTTCGACTCCGTCGGTGGCGAGCACAACGCCGCGACCGCCAAGGAGTACACCTGCTACTACGCCCGGGTCCGGGACACCGACGTCCCGATGGCCGTGGGCGTGATCGGTGACATGGTGACGAACTCCACGCTCGAGGACTCGGCGTTCGACATCGAGCGCGGGGTCATCCTCGAAGAGCTCGCGATGGCCGCGGACGACCCGGCCGACGTCGCGGGCGAGGCCTTCTTCGCCGCCACCTTCGACGGGCACGCCCTGGGACGCCCGATCGGCGGCACCCCGGACAGCATCCGCGAAGTCCAGCGGGACGAGGTGATGGCGCACTACGCCGAGCACTACGAGCCGAACGGCATCGTCGTGACCGCCGCCGGCGCCGTCGACCACGACGACTTCTGCGCCCTGGTCGAGGCCGTCTTCGCAGACGCATCCCCCGCAGTGCCCCTCGCCCGTCGCCAGGCGAGCCCTGCCGCCGACCCGGTCGAGTCGTCGCTGGCGGTCGTGCACCGGCCGACGGAGCAGGTCAGCATGCTGCGCGGGTCGCAGGGCCTCGACCTCCGCGACGACCGCCGTCCGGTGCTCAGCGTGCTCAACGCCGTGCTCGGTGGCGGCATGAGCTCCCGGCTCTTCCAGGAGGTGCGCGAGCGCCGCGGCCTGGCCTACGCCGTGTCCTCCTTCGCCCCGGCCTACCTCGACAACGGAGCCTTCGGCGTCTACGCGGGCTGTGCTCCGGACAACGTCGCCGGGGTCATCGACATCATCGACGGCGAGTTCCGCCGGATGGCCGACGACGGCATCACCGACGAAGAGCTCCGACGCGCGAAGGGCCAGATCGAAGGCGCGCTGACACTCTCGCTCGAGGACTCCGACGCCCGGATGACCCGCCTCGGTCGCGCCGAGCTCGGCACGGGCGAGTTCACCGACCTCGCGACCGCCCTCGAGCGGGTGGACCGCGTGACCGCCGCCGATGTGCTCGACCTGTCACGCGACCTCCTGACCCGACCGACGGTGACCGCCGTCGTCGGGGACGTCCAGCGCGAGCGCCTGGCAGCGGCGCTCGGGATCGACGGTTGAACTCCACGATGTCGCACTACCTCTACCTCGTCCGCCACGGCGAACACCAGGACGCCGAGCACGGCCTCCGCGACGGCAAGCTCTCGGAACGCGGCAAGCGTCAGGCCATGCTGATCGCCGACCGCCTGGGCGGCGTGCCCTTCGACGGCGTCTGGCACTCCCCGCTCGAGGCGCCGAGCGAGACCGCGTCCTTCCTGCAGCAGCGTCTGCCGGCGATCCAGCCCGAGCCGTCCACCCTGCTGTTCGACTGCATCCCGTCCGGCCCGACGCCCGACATGCCGCACGCCTACAAGGGCTGGTACGGCGGGATCACCGACGAGGAGATCGTCGCCGGTCAGGCACAGATGGGCGATGCCGTCGCGGAGTGGTTCACCCCCGCGATGGAGGACCGGCACGACCTCCTCATCACCCACAACGCCGTCATCGGCTGGTTCGTCCGCGAGGTCTTCCAGGCCCCCGAGTGGCGCTGGATGGGCACGAACGTGGCGCACAGCTCGCTGACGATCATCCGGATCCGCTCGGCGAAGCCCGCTGAGCTCGTCACGCTCAACGACCTCGCGCACCTGCCGGTCGAACTCCGCACCGGCCTGCCGGTGCCGCAGCCGCTCTAGGGTCAGGCCCGTCTGCGGGTCGCGATCTGCGGGTCGCGACCGGCGGGTCGGACCGGCACCGTGCCTCCCGGGAGGCCCGTGGTGCGTCAGCGGACCGGCTTGCGGTACCAGGCGGTCGCGTTCGGGTTGTCGTTGAAGGGTGGCACCCGGTCGTAGCCGCGACTGCGGTACATCGCGCCGGCCGCGACCAGCGCGTCGTTGGTGTCGAGGACGATGCTCGTCGCGCCGAGGTCCACCGCGGCCTGCTCGAGGACGTCCATCACGGCGGTCGCGACCCCGCGGCCACGCCCCTCGGGCAGGACGAAGACGTGCTTCACCTCGAAGCGGACGTCGCCGCCGTCGTCCGCGATGCGCCGGAGCCCGCCGCAACCGAGCGGTGTGTCCCCGTCGTACGCGACCACGAAGGTGCCCTTCGGCGGGGTGAGTTCGGGCGTCGGGGTGCGTTTCCGGGTGTAGGTGCCCTGCGCGCTCGGGAAGGTCGCCTCGCGCTCGTCGAGGTACCGGTCGAGCAGGACGTCGACCTCCGGAGCACCGGCGCTGACGGTACGGACGGTGACCTGGCTGCGATCGTCGGGCATGCCCCGATCCTAGGATGGGGGCATGGTCACTCCCGTCGCCGTCGTCGGCGCCTCCGGTCGGCTCGGTGCCCTCGTGGCGGCCGTCGTCGAGGAACTGCCCGACTTCGCGCTCGTCGCCCGGCTGTCGTCCGCCGACCGCGCACACGAGGCCGACGGCTCGGTGTTCGCCGGGGCGCGGATCGTCGTCGACGTGACGGTCCCGGCACTCAGCCCGGCCATCGTCGAGAACGCCCTGTCGACCGGGGCGAACGTGCTCGTCGGCACGTCCGGCTGGTCGGGGCAGCGACTCGGCACGCTCCGGACCGCGCTCGAGGCACGCCCCGACCAGGGCGCCTTCGTCGTCCCGAACTTCTCGATCGGTTCCGTCGTCGGCACCCACCTGGCCACGATCGCGGCTCCGTGGTTCCCCTCGGTCGAGATCGTCGAGAGCCACCACGCCGGCAAGATCGACTCACCGTCCGGCACCGCGGTCCGGACGGCCGAACTCATCGCCGACGCCCGTCGTGACGTCGGACCGGTCGACGCGCCGCACGTGGACCAGCGGGCCCGCGGCCAGCAGGTCGCGAGCGTGCCGATCCACTCGCTCCGACTGCCCGGCGTGAAGGCCGTGCAGGACGTCGTGCTGAGCGGCCCCGGCGAGACCCTGACGATCCGGCACGACACCGGCGACGACACCGCGTACCTGCCCGGCATCCGCGCGGCACTGCAGGCCGTCGGGTCGATGCGCGGCCTGACGGTCGGGCTCGGTTCCGTCCTCGGCATCGGCTAGGGGCGGTCGTGCGAGGCCTCCGGTCACCGCTCTGGGGCGTGCTGCTGATGACCGTCCTGCTCGTCGTCTACATCGTGCTCGTCGGACAGCGGGCGGTCGCGTTCCTGTCGACGGGGATCCCGGTCGGCATCGGGATCGGCGTCGCGCTCATCGTCATCGCCGTCATCGGCGCGGTGCTGCTCGTGCTGGAACTCCGCTTCGGCCTGCGGATCACCCGGCTCGGCACCCGACTCGAGCGCGAGGGCGGTGCGCCGGACGACGTGGTGGACGTCCGGCCCTCCGGACGCCCCGCGCGCGCGGCGGCCGACGAGCTGTTCCCCGAGTACCGGGCAGCGGTCGAGGCGGCACCCGACGACTGGCGCGTCTGGTACCGCCTCGGAGTGGTCTACGACGCAGCGGGGGACCGGAAGCGGGCCCGGGCCGCGATGCGGACGGCACTGACCCACGCGCGGTGACCCCGCCCCGGCCCCGGGTCCGGCCCCTTGGTCGACTCTCAGCGTCGCCGACGCTCAGAACGCCGCGTCGACGGCGTCCTCGGCGCGGGTGTACCGGAACGTGTAGCCGGACTCGAGCAGTTTCGTCGGCTCCATCCGCTGGTTCGACAGCAGCATCTCGTCGGCCGCGTCCTTGAGGACCGCACGGAGCGCGAACGCCGGCACCCGGAACAGGTACGGGCGGTGCAGGTCCTCGGCGACGCGCCTGGTGATCCGCTCGGCCACGGCGGGCTCGGGGCCGGCCAGGTTCACCGGACCGGAGACGTCGTCGGCGGTGGCGAGGTGCACGATCGCGCCGACCTCGTCCTCCAGCGCGATCCACGGCCAGTACTGGCCACCGGTGCCCAGTCGGCTGCCGACGCCGGCCTTCGTCAGGGGGACCAGCGGCGCGAGGGCACCGCCGCCCTGGCCGACGACGATGCCGGTGCGGAGCAAGACGACACGGACGCCCTCCGGTGCCCGCTCGGCCGCCGCTTCCCAGGCACGGCAGACGTCGGCGAGGAAGCCGGTGCCGACGGCCGCGTCGTCACCGAGCACGTCGACGGGACGGTCGCCGTAGACGCCGGACGCCGAACCGGACAGGAAGACCCGCGGCGGGGTGCTCGCGGCACGCATCGCGTCGACGAGGGTCGTCGTCGAGTCGATCCGGGAGGACCGGATCGCACGACGGTACGAGGTCGTCCAGGGCAGCTTGCCGAGGCTCGCCCCGGCCAGGTTGACGACGACGTCCGCGCCGTCCAGGACAGCCGGGTCGAGCGGCCGCTCGCCCGGGGCCCAGCGGAACTCGGTCGGGGTGCGCGGTTCCCGGCGGACCAGCGTCGAGACGTGGTGGCCGGCGTCACGGAAGGCACGGACCAGGGGCGTCCCGATGAAGCCGGATGCGCCGGCGACCAGGATCGAGAGCGGCTGTTGCGTCATGCCGCCACGGTACCCAGTCAGCTGACCGTGAGCCCGGGACCGTGTCGCTTAGGCTCGACGTCGTGACCGAGAACCCCACGCCGTACGAAGACCTGCTGCGCCGAGTGCTCGAGGAGGGGTCGCCGAAGGGCGACCGCACCGGCACCGGCACACGAAGCCTGTTCGGTGCCCAACTGCGCTACGACCTGTCGCAGGGTTTCCCGCTCATCACCACCAAGCGCGTGCACATGAAGTCGATCGCGTACGAGCTGCTGTGGTTCCTCCGCGGCGACTCGAACGTCGGCTGGCTGCAGGAGCACGGTGTCCGGATCTGGAACGAGTGGGCGGGAGAGGACGGCGACCTCGGACCGGTCTACGGCGTGCAGTGGCGCTCGTGGCCGACCCCGTCCGGCGAGCACGTCGACCAGATCGCCCAGGTGATCGAGCAGATCCGGAGCAACCCGGACTCCCGCCGGCTCATCGTCTCGGCCTGGAACGTGGCGGACATCCCGAACATGGCGCTGGCCCCGTGCCACGCGTTCTTCCAGTTCTACGTCAACGACGGCAAGCTCTCGTGCCAGCTGTACCAGCGGAGCGCGGACATGTTCCTCGGCGTCCCGTTCAACATCGCCTCGTACGCCCTGCTCACCCACATGGTCGCCGCGCAGACCGGGCTCGAGGTCGGCGACTTCATCTGGACCGGCGGCGACTGCCACGTCTACGACAACCACGTCGAGCAGGTCCGGGAGCAGCTGTCACGCACGGCGTTCCCGCTGCCGACGCTCGAGCTCGCCCCGCGCGACTCGATCGACGACTACGAGTACGAGGACATCACCGTCGTCGGCTACGAGCACCACCCGGCGATCTCGGGCAAGGTCGCGGTCTGATGGTGGACGGGGCTGGTGGTGCGGGCTCCGTCGGTCTGGTGTGGGCCCGCTCCACGGACGGCGTCATCGGCGCCGACGGCGGGATCCCGTGGCACGTCCCGGAGGACCTCGCCCACTTCCGCACCGTGACCGGCACCGGCACCGTGCTGATGGGCCGGCGGACGTGGCAGTCCCTGCCGGAGCGGTTCCGCCCGCTGCCCGGTCGCCGCAACGTGGTGCTCACCCGCGACCCGGCGTTCCACGCCGAGGGCGCCGAGGCCGTCCACGACCTCGATGCGGCGATCGGACAGGCGCAGTCGGCCGGTGGACCGGTCTGGGTGATCGGCGGTGGTGCCGTGTACCAGGACGCCCTGGCGCGTGCCGACCGCATCGCCGAGACGATCGTCGACGTCGTGGTCGCCGGTGACACCCGCGCGCCGACCATCGACGACGCGTGGGAGCTCGTCGAGGACGGCCCCTGGCAGGAGTCCCGGACCGGCACCCGCTACCGCTTCCTGGAGTGGCGCCGCCGCTGACCGTCCGGGTGGACGGACGCCGTGCGCGCTCGGCCCGGTACGCTGGTCTCCGTGTCCACGCGTGAGAATCCCTTCGGCCAGGTCCTCGTCGCGCTCGTGACCCCGTTCACCGCCGACGGCGAGGTGGACTGGCCGGGCGTCGAGCAGCACATCGACGACTGCATCACCGCGGGTGCCGACGGCATCGTGGTCACCGGCACCACCGGAGAGACCTCCACCCTCACCGACCCGGAGAAGCTCCGGCTGGTCGAGGTCGGCAAGTCCGTCGCCGCGGGCCGCGCGAAGATCATCACCGGCGGTGGCTCGAACGAGACCGCCCACGCGATCCACCTCTACAAGCAGAGCGAGCGCGCCGGCGCCGACGGCGTCATGATCGTCACGCCGTACTACAACAAGCCGACCCAGGCCGGTGTCCTCACGCACTTCCGGATGATCGCCGACGCGACCGACCTGCCGGTCATCCTGTACGACATCCCCGGCCGCACCGGCATCCCGATCACGTACGACACGATCCTCCGTGCGTCGAAGCACCCGAACATCCTCGCCGTGAAGGACGCCAAGGGCGACTTCGCCGAGGTGTCCCGCGTGCTCAACAACACCGACCTCATGTACTTCTCCGGCGACGACACGAACGTGCTCCCGCACCTGTCGATCGGCGCCACCGGGCTCATCGGCGTGACCGCGAACATCACGAGTGCCCCGTACCGCACCATCGTCGACGCCGTGAACCGCGGCGACCTGGCGACCGCGACCGCCGAGCACAAGCGCCTCGAGCCGCTCGTCCGCGCGGTCATGACCCACGTGCCCGGCACCGTGGCGGCGAAGTACGTGCTGCACGGCCTCGGGCGCATCGGCAGCCCGCGCGTCCGGCTGCCCCTCGTCGGCCCGGAGGACTCCGAGGCGTACGCCATCGAGACCTCGCTCGAAGCCGTCCGGGACGTCCCGGGCGCCGACTTCTCGAACTTCCGCCCCGACCGCAACGCCGCGGCCGGTGGCGCACTACCGAAGGTGCCAGGCACCACCCGCTAGCGAACACCGCGGCGTGCACAGCGCGTCGCCTGAATCCGTAGGACCGAATGCCCACACAGATCTCCATCCCCCAGCCCCTCGAGCCCGGCACGCTGCGTGTCATCCCCGTCGGGGGACTCGGCGAGATCGGTCGCAACATGACCGTGTACGAGTTCGAGGGCAAGATCCTCATCGTCGACGCCGGCGTGCTCTTCCCCGAGGAGCACCAGCCCGGTGTCGACCTGATCCTGCCGGACTTCGCGCCGATCCGGGACCGCCTCGACGACGTCCTCGGTGTCGTGCTCACGCACGGTCACGAGGACCACATCGGCGCCGTCCCGTACCTGCTGAAGCTCCGCGGTGACATCCCGCTGATCGGCTCCACGCTGACCCTCGCGCTCGTCGAGGCGAAGCTCAAGGAACACCGGATCAAGCCCTACACGCTGAACGTGGCCGAGGACCAGACCGAGCAGATCGGTCCGTTCCACCTCGAGTTCGTCGCCGTGAACCACTCGATCCCGGACGCCCTCGCCGTCGCCATCACCACCCCGGCTGGCCGCGTGCTGCACACCGGCGACTTCAAGATGGACCAGCTCCCGCTCGACGACCGGATCACGGACCTCCGTGCCTTCGCGCGCCTCGGCGAGCTCGGCGTCGACCTGTTCCTGCCGGACTCGACGAACGCCGACGTGCCGGGCTTCACCGCACCGGAGCGCGACATCGGCCCGGTGCTCGAGAGCATCATCACGAAGGCCCGCAAGAAGGTCGTCGTGGCGAGCTTCTCGTCCCACGTGCACCGCGTGCAGCAGGTCCTCGACGCCGCCGCGGCCGCGAACCGCAAGGTCGCGTTCATGGGGCGCTCGATGATCCGCAACATGACGATCGCCGCCGAGCTCGGGTACCTCCGCGTGCCGGAGAACGTGCTCATCGACACGAAGAAGGCGAAGAACGTCCCCGACGACCAGATCGTCTACATGTCGACCGGGTCCCAGGGCGAGCCGATGGCCGTCCTGGCGCGGATGGCGAACCTCGAGCACCAGATCGAGATCGGCGAGGGCGACACCGTCATCCTCGCCTCGTCGCTGATCCCGGGCAACGAGAACGCCGTCTACCGCGTCATCGACGGTCTGACGAAGCTCGGTGCGAAGGTCGTGCACAAGGGCAACGCCAAGGTGCACGTCTCCGGACACGCCTCTGCCGGCGAGCTGCTCTACTGCTACAACATCCTGCGTCCGCGCAACGTCATGCCCGTGCACGGCGAGCACCGCCACCTGTTCGCGAACGCCGACCTGGCGATCCAGACGGGTGTCCCGCCGCGCAACGTCATCCTGGGCGAGGACGGCACCGTCGTCGACCTCAAGGACGGCCAGGTCACGGTCGCCGGGCAGCTCGACATCGCCTACGTGTACGTCGACGGCTCCACGGTCGGCGAGATCACCGACGCCGACCTCAAGGACCGCCGCGTCCTGGCCGAAGAGGGCTTCATCACCGTCTTCTGCGCGGTCGACTTCACGACCGGCCAGTGCGTCATCGGCCCGGAGATCCAGTCGCGCGGGTTCGCCGAGGACGACTCGGTGTTCGACGACGTGCGTCCGCAGATCGCGAAGGCCCTGGCCGACGCCGCGGGCAACGGCACGCGGGACGCGCACGCGTTCAGCCAGGTGGTCCGCCGCACGGTCGGTCGCTGGGTGAACACGAAGCACCGTCGTCGTCCGATGATCGTGCCGGTGGTCATCGAGGCGTGACGCCTCGCAGATCCGACTGACGGGAGGCCCGTCGCACGTCCGCCACGGACGCTGCGGCGGGCCTCTCGTCCTTCGTCGTCGGCTGGCGTTAGGGTCGTCCCCATGGCCGGAGGCACCAAGTCGACCACGCGCACGCGCGCGTCGTCATCGTCGACCCGTGGAGGCGGGTCGCGCGGGACGTCGCGTACCCAGGCCACGACGAAGAAACTGCCGCAGGCGGCACCGACACCGGTGTTCCGCGAGCAGAACCCGCTCGTGACGGCGTGGCTCGGCATGGCGCACGGCGTCGGTGCCGGCTTCCGGTTGCTCGGCAAGGAGTCCCTCGAGAAGGACCAGCGCCGCGACGGGTTCCCGTTCCTGCTGTTCGTCCTGGCCATCGCCGGCGGGGTCGTCGAGTGGTTGAACCCGACGAACGCCGTCTCCATCGCCCTCGACGCGTACACGTTCGGCGGGCTGTTCGGCCGGCTGGCGTTCGCGCTGCCCGTGATCATGGTCGTGTTCGCCGGCTGGCTCTTCCGACACCCGGCGTCCGTGCACGACAACACCCGGATCGGCATCGGCCTGGGGCTGATGCTCGTGTCGATCGCGTCGCTGTGTCACGTGTTCGGTGGTCAGCCGAGCGCGGTGGACGGCATGCCCGCCCTCGCCGCGGCCGGTGGGGTGCTCGGCTGGGTCGTCATCGGCTGGCTCGTCGCGGTCGCCACGGCCTGGGTCGCCGTCCCGGTCGCGGTCGTGCTGCTCGCACTCTCGCTCTTCATCATCACCAAGACGCCGCCGAACAAGCTCGGTCGCCGACTGCACGAGCTCTACGCCTACCTGTTCGGGGCTCCCGGCCCCGCGGCGGAGACGGACGAGACCCCGAGCGCTGCCGAGACCGGCGCGGTCACCACGAAGCCGACCCGGAAGCGCGGCGCGAAGGGGCAGTCGCAGGACTTCCCGCTGTTCGAGGACCTCGGGTTCGACGAGGACGGCGCTCCGGTGGAGCCGGGCGCGGACGAGCACCTGCCCTGGTGGCGGCGCAACAAGTCCGGGCGCGAAGAGGACCCGGCGTTCGACAGTCCGGTCATCCCGCCGGCCGGTGCGGCTGCGGCCGGTGCCGGTCCGCGCGGTGCGGGTGCTGCCGGTGCTGCCCCCGGGCTCCGCGACCTGACGCCCGCCGCACCCGAGTCGGTCAACCTCAACGACTCCCTCGAGCAGGACGTCGCCGACGACCTCGACCGTGCGGAGCAGGCCCTCCGCGACTTCGGGTCGCCTGCGGCCGCGGCTGCACCGACCGAGGCGTTCCGTCCGGACCGCGACGTCGCGGCGGCAGTGGCCACGGGCCTCCCGTCCAGCGCTGCAGCCGCAGCCGCCCCCGCGCCTGTTGCTCCCGTGCCCGTGGTGTCGGGTGCATCGGACCTCGGCGAGGTCGGGGTCGAGGACGAGCCGGAGGGCCTGCCGGTCGCCGGCACCGACGACCCGGCCCACCCGTACCGTCTGCCCGCCGCGACCACGTTGACCCCCGGCACGCCGTCGGTCGCGCGCAGCCAGGCCAACGACGAGATCGTCGCGGCGATCACCGGTGTGCTCACCGAGTTCAAGGTCGACGCGCGGGTCACCGGGTTCTCCCGCGGGCCGACGGTCACCCGGTACGAGATCGAGCTCGGCCCGGGCGTCAAGGTCGAACGCGTCACCGCCCTGTCGAAGAACCTGTCGTACGCGGTGGCCTCGAACGAGGTCCGCATCCTCTCGCCGATCCCGGGCAAGAGCGCGATCGGCGTCGAGATCCCGAACAGCGACCGCGAGATCGTGTCCCTGGGTGACGTGCTCCGTTCGAGCGCGGCCACCAAGTCCAAGCACCCGATGACGATCGGCGTCGGCAAGGACGTCGAGGGCGGCTTCGTCGTCGCGAACCTGGCGAAGATGCCGCACCTGCTCGTCGCGGGCTCCACCGGCTCCGGCAAGTCGGTGTTCATCAACTCGATGATCACCTCGCTGCTCATGCGCGCGAAGCCGTCCGAGGTCCGCATGGTCCTGGTCGACCCGAAGCGCGTCGAGCTGTCGATCTACGCCGGGGTCCCGCACCTCATCACGCCCATCATCACGAACCCGAAGAAGGCGGCCGAAGCGCTGCAGTGGGTCGTGAAGGAGATGGACATGCGGTACGACGACCTGGCGTCCTTCGGGTTCCGCCACGTCGACGACTTCAACAAGGCCGTCCAGAACGAGGAGATCGTCCTGCCGGCGGGCAGCGAGCGGAAGCTCAAGCCGTACCCGTACCTGCTCGTCGTCGTCGACGAGCTCGCGGACCTCATGCTCGTCGCCCCGCGCGACGTCGAGGAGTCGATCGTCCGGATCACCCAGCTCGCCCGCGCCGCCGGCATCCACCTCGTGCTCGCCACGCAGCGTCCGTCGGTCGACGTCATCACCGGCCTCATCAAGGCGAACGTGCCGTCCAGGATCGCGTTCGCCGTGACGAGCGTCACCGACTCCCGCGTCATCCTCGACCAGCCGGGCGCCGACAAGCTCATCGGCCAGGGCGACGCGCTCTTCCTGCCGATGGGTTCCTCGAAGGCCGTCCGCGTGCAGGGCGCCTGGGTGCAGGAGAGCGAGGTAGCCGAGGTCGTCCAGCACGTCACCCGGCAGGCACAGCCCGAGTACCGCCAGGACGTCGCGGCCGTGGTCGAGCGCAAGGAGATCGACGCCGACATCGGCGACGACCTCGAGCTGCTGCTCGCGGCGGTCGAGCAGGTCGTCTCGACGCAGTTCGGGTCGACATCGATGCTGCAGCGGAAGCTCCGTGTCGGGTTCGCGAAGGCGGGGCGTCTCATGGACCTGATGGAGTCCCGCGACATCGTCGGTCCGTCCGAGGGGTCGAAGGCGCGCGACGTCCTCGTCACCGGGGACCAGCTGCCGTCGGTGCTCGCGAAGCTCCGGGGTGAGGAGCCGCCGGTGGCACCTGCTGCGGCAGCACCGACCGCCGCCCTGCCGTCGTCGTCCGCCGCGGTGCCGTCCTCGGCCACGGAGTCCGACGACCGGTACGGCAACGACCCGGTCGCCGGCATGACGCGTGGGTACGATGAGGTGACAGGCGATGACGACGACGAAGACGCCTGGGGCCTGACGGGCAGGGAGTGAGACCATGACCGCCTCTGACGGCAACACGAACCGGTTCCCGTGGCGTGGCCGGATCCTCCGCAAGGGTCCCGGCCCCGCGTCCACCGCGAACGTCGCCAACATCATCACCGTGGTGCGCATCCTCATGGCGCCGCTGTTCTTCGTCCTGCTGCTGGCCGACGCCGGTGCGGACGGCCCGGTGCGCATCTGGGCCGCGGTGCTCTTCGTCGTGGCGATCGTCACCGACAGCGCGGACGGCATCATCGCCCGCCGACAGAACCTGGTGACCGACTTCGGCAAGCTCGTCGACCCGATCGCCGACAAGGTGCTGATCGGCGGCGCGCTCGTCGCCCTGTCGATCCTCGACGAACTGCCCTGGTACGTGACCGTGCTGATCATGGTGCGCGAGATCGGCATCACGGTCTTCCGGTTCGCGGTGCTGTCCGACCGGGTGATCCCGGCCAGCCGCGGCGGCAAGATCAAGACGGTGCTGCAGGCCGTCGCGCTCACGCTCGCACTGTTCCCGTGGTGGAACCTCGTCGGCGACGTGGCGCACTGGGTCAACGGCATCTTCATGACCGCAGCGGTCGTCGCGACGGTCGCCAGCGGGGTGGACTACCTCGTGCAGGCGTGGCGGCACAACCGGACCGCAGCATGACCCTCCCGGCCTCCGCTGCGGTCACTGACGTCGCTCGTGCGCTCGTCGCGGAGCTGACCGCTCGCGGTGAGACCGTCGCGGTGGCGGAGTCGCTGACCGGCGGACTCGTCGTGGCGGAGCTGGTCGGCGTCCCCGGAGCCAGTGCGGTCGTGCGTGGGGGAGTCGTGGCCTACGCGACCCCGGTGAAGGCGACCGTGCTCGGCGTCGATGCCGAGCTGCTCGCCGAACGCGGTGCGGTCGATCCGGAGGTCGCGCGCCAGATGGCCGCTGGTGTCCGGATCGCGCTGGCGGTCGACGGTGTCCCGGCGACCTGGGGCATCAGCACGACGGGTGTCGCCGGACCGGATCCCCAGGACGGTCAGCCGGTCGGGACCGTGTTCATCGGCATCGCCGGCGCGACCGGCGCGGAAGCGGTCGAACTGCACCTGGACGGGGACCGCGGAGCAATCCGTCGGGCCGTCGTCTCCGAACTCCTGACACGACTGCGATCCAGACTGCAGGGCGTGGAATAGGCGGCGTGACCGTCAGGTTACATCTCACGCAATCTCCAGCAGGACGGCAGCCGCACTGGCTAACATGCTGCAACCGGCAACCTCATCGTTGCCGAACCCGAGCTCGGTCATCCCGACCGAGCGGGCGCGGAGATGACAGGAAGGAGGAGTTCTCATGGTTCTCGTTCGTCAGGAAATCGGCGATGTGCTGCGGGACTTCCGCTTGCAGAAGGGCCGGACCCTCCGTCAGGTCGCGTCCAAGGCCAGCGTTGCCCTCGGGTACCTCAGCGAGGTGGAGCGTGGTCAGAAAGAGGCCAGCTCGGAGATCCTCGCCTCGGTTGCGGATGCTCTCGACACCCCCATCTCGACGATCATGCGCGAAGTGGGCGACCGCCTCGCGGTGGTCGAAGGACTCACCCGGGTCCCGGACACGCTTCCCGATGAACTCGTCGCCGAGTTCGACAACGACCTCGCGGTGCGCTGACGCCCATCGCATGAACGAACGCCCTTGCCGGTCCGCCGGCGGGGGCGTTCCCCGTTGTTAGGGTGGTCCGATGCGCGTGAGTGAGTTCTGGCGAGCCGTCGACCAGGTGTTCGGGGATGCCTACGGCGCCGTCGTCGCGCGGGACGTCGTGCTCGAGCAGCTCGGCGGTCGCTCCGCAGCGGACGCCCTGGCCGCGGGCATCGACGCCCGCACGGTCTGGGAAGCGCTGTGCGACTCGCAGGACGTCCCGGAAGCGCGTCGGCACGGGCGCGGTCTGCAGGACCCGCGGGACTGACGAACGGCCTGTCCGGCCCTCCCCGATGGGAACACCTGTTCGGCGTGTCGCTCGAACACGTGTTCGGTCGGTGCTACGTTCCTGCACAGCGACGTTGACCGGATGCTCCATCCACAACCGACGCTCGCCACGGCAGTGATGTCGGTGGGCGGCCGTAGGTTCATGGACATCGGAACACGTCCGAAGCCTTGTCGCAGAACGAGTGGCCTTGCACCATCGGCCGGTCCGGACGCGACAGCCTACAGGCGGCCGTCACCAGCACGAAGGAGCATCCCATGCCATCAGCAGTAGACCGCGAGAAGGCCCTCGAGACCGCACTCGCCCAGATCGACCGTCAGTTCGGCAAGGGTGCCGTGATGCGCCTCGGTACCGACGAGCGCGCTCCGGTCGCCGTCATCCCCACCGGCTCCGTTGCGCTGGACGTCGCGCTCGGCATCGGCGGACTTCCCCGTGGCCGCATCATCGAGATCTACGGGCCGGAGTCCTCCGGCAAGACGACGCTGACGATCCACGCCATCGCCAACGCCCAGCGCAACGGTGGCATCGCAGCGTTCATCGACGCCGAGCACGCGCTCGACCCGGAGTACGCCAAGAAGCTCGGCGTCGACATCGACGCACTGCTGGTGTCGCAGCCGGACACTGCCGAGCAGGCACTCGAGATCGCGGACATGCTCGTCCGTTCGGGCTCCATCGACCTCATCGTCATCGACTCCGTCGCAGCACTCGTGCCGCGTGCCGAGATCGAGGGCGAGATGGGTGACTCGCACGTCGGTCTGCAGGCCCGCCTGATGTCGCAGGCCCTCCGCAAGCTCGCCGGTGGCCTGAACCAGACGCAGACCACGATGATCTTCATCAACCAGCTGCGCGAGAAGATCGGCGTGTTCTTCGGTTCGCCGGAGACCACGTCCGGTGGCAAGGCGCTGAAGTTCTACGCCTCCGTCCGCCTCGACATCCGTCGCATCGAGACGCTGAAGACCGGTACCGAAGCCGTCGGCAACCGGACCCGCGTCAAGGTCGTCAAGAACAAGATGGCGCCGCCCTTCAAGCAGGCCGAGTTCGACATCCTGTACGGCGTCGGCATCTCCCGCGAAGGTTCGCTGCTCGACTTCGGTGTCGACCACAACATCGTCAAGAAGTCCGGTGCCTGGTACACGTACGACGGCGACCAGCTCGGGCAGGGCAAGGAGAACTCCCGCGCTTTCCTGATCCAGAACCCCGAGATCGCCGCTGAGATCGAGGGCAAGATCCTCGCCAAGCTCGGTGTCGGCGGGGCCAAGGAAGCCGCACCGGTCGAGTCCATCGCGCCGAAGGTCGCGAAGGGCGCGTGACGGCCGGACACGACGACGCGGACCTCGCACCGGTCACCGACCTGTTCGGTGCACGGTCCCGTCGGGGTTCGTCCGCTGCCGGGTCCCGCGCCGCAGGCCCGGAGTCGGCCGGCCCCGTAGACGAGTCTCCGGGATCCGACAGGACAGCTGGTGCTGACGCCGAAACTGGTGCTGACGTCGGCGCTGGCGCGGAAGTCGACGGCGCCGACGCGGACACCCCGGTGCCGCTGCCGATCCGCGGGGCACAGTCCGAGTGGCTGTCTCCCGTGGTCGGCGACGGTTCGGGGCGGACGGCTCGTGCCGAGCAGAGCGGGTACGACGGCGAGGAAGCCGACGCTCCGACCGCCTCGGTCTTCTCGATCACCGGCGGGGAGATCGACCCCGCCGACGCACCGCGGCCGCTCGACGAACAGCGTGCGGACGCCGAACGCATCAGCATGCGGGCGCTGAGTCGTCGCGGGGTCAGCACCTCCGAGCTCCGGACGATGCTCGTCAAGCAGGACGAGTTCGACGCCGACGTGATCGAGCACGAGATCGAACGGCTGACGCGGGTCGGGCTCCTCGACGACGTGGCACTGGCGACCGACCTGGTCGACCGGATGCACGCGCGGAAGGGCCTGGGCCGGCAGGCGATCGTCGCCGACCTCCGGCGCCGGGGGATCGACCAGACGGCGATCGACGCCGCGCTCGAAGCCGCCGCCGACGACGAGGACGACGAGTTCGTCCGCGCGCTCGAACTGGCTGCCAAGCGTGCCGGACAGATGCGTGGACTGGACCGGGCGACCGCCGAACGTCGGCTGTCCGGGTTCCTGATGCGCAAGGGCTACAACGGCGGGGTCGTCCGCGTCGCCGTCGAGCGTGCACTCGACGGCCCGCGGCGTCCGCCGACCGGGGGCGGGACCGTCCGCTTCGAGTGAGGCGCGACGCGTGACGACGGCCGGGGCGGACGCGCTCCGGCCGTCGTCGTCCCCGGACCTACACTGGTCGATCATGGACACCGTCGCCGCGCGCCCGCGTACCTACGAAGTGCGCACGTACGGGTGCCAGATGAACGTGCACGACTCCGAGCGACTGAGCGGCTCCCTCCGCGCCGCCGGGTACGTCGACGCTGCGGCCTCGGGGTCCGAGCAGGAGCAGGCCGACGTCGTCGTCATCAACACCTGCGCGGTCCGCGAGAACGCCGACAAGCGCCTCTACGGCAACCTCGGCCGCCTGGCGTCGATCAAGCGCGACCACCCGGGCATGCAGATCGCCGTCGGGGGATGTCTGGCGCAGAAGGACAAGGACGTCATCCTCGAGAAGGCGCCCTGGGTCGACGTCGTCTTCGGTACGCACAACATGGGGTCGCTGCCGACCCTCCTCGAGCGTGCCCGGCACAACGGCGAGGCACAGCTCGAGATCCTCGAGTCGCTCGAGGTCTTCCCGTCGACGCTGCCCACCAAGCGGGAGTCGACCTCCAGCGGCTGGGTGTCGATCTCCGTCGGCTGCAACAACACCTGCACGTTCTGCATCGTGCCCTCGCTGCGCGGCAAGGAGAAGGACCGCCGGCCGGGTGACGTCCTGGCCGAGATCCAGGCACTCGTCGACGACGGCGCGATCGAGGTCACCCTGCTCGGCCAGAACGTGAACTCCTACGGGGTGGAGTTCGGGGACCGCCAGGCGTTCGGCAAGCTCCTCCGCGCCACCGGGCAGATCGCCGGTCTCGAGCGTGTGCGCTTCACCAGCCCGCACCCGGCCGCGTTCACCGACGACGTCATCGCCGCGATGGCGGAGACCCCGAACGTGATGCCGCAGCTGCACATGCCGCTGCAGTCCGGGTCCGACCGGGTGCTCAAGGCCATGCGCCGGAGTTACCGCAGCGAGCGGTTCCTCGGCATCCTCGACCGGGTCCGCGCGGCCATCCCGCACGCCGCGATCTCCACGGACATCATCGTCGGCTTCCCCGGCGAGACCGAGGCCGACTTCCAGGACACCCTGCGCGTCGTCGAACAGGCCCGCTTCGCGACGGCGTTCACGTTCCAGTACTCGATCCGCCCCGGCACCCCGGCCGCGACGATGGACGAGCAACTGCCGAAGAAGGTCGTGCAGGAACGGTACGAGCGGCTCATCGCCCTGCAGGAACGCATCACCGCCGAGGAGAACGCCCAGCAGGTCGGCCGGACGGTCGAGGTCCTGGTCGCCACGGGTGAGGGCAAGAAGGACGACACCACGCACCGGCTGTCCGGCCGCGCGGAGGACTCCCGCCTGGTGCACTTCGCCGTCCCGGCCGGGTCCGACGTCCCGCGGCCCGGCGACGTCGTCTCGGTGGAGATCACCCGAGCGGCGCCACACTTCCTCCTCGCGGACTCGAACGCACCGCTCCGCATCCGGCGCACCCGGGCCGGAGACGCCTGGGACACCGCGCAGGCCGAGTCCTGCGGCGTCCCGACCCCGACCGTGCCGGGCGAGGGGCCCCGCCCGGTGTCGCTCGGCCTCCCCACGCTCCGTGTCGGCCGCTGACCTGAGCGGCGACGTCCCGGCCGTTCCCGGGGCCTCCCTCGTCCCGGTCGCCCCCCTCGTCGCGGTCGCGCCCCTCGTCGCGGTCGTCGGGGCGACCGGCACCGGCAAGTCCGAACTCGCGCTCGACATCGCCGAACGGTACCGAGCGCAGGGACGACGGGCGGAGATCGTCAACGCCGACGCCATGCAGCTCTACCGCGGCATGGACATCGGGACGGCGAAGGTCCCCGAGTCCGAGCGACGGGGCATCCCGCACCACATGCTCGACGTCCTCCGGGTCACCGACGAGGCCAGCGTCGCCGCCTACCAACGCGACGCCCGGGCCGTCATCGCCGACATCACGGACGACGCCGGGGTCGCGGTCCTCGTCGGTGGCAGTGGGCTGTACGTCTCGTCGGTGCTGTTCGACCTCGCGTTCCCGGGCACCGACCCCGTCCTCCGCGAAGAGCTCGAACGTGAGCACCGCGAGCGTGGGCCGAACGTCCTCCTCGAGCGGCTCCGAGCCCTCGACCCGGAGGCCGCCGCCGTCATCGACGCGCGGAACCCGCGCCGTCTGATCCGCGCCGTGGAGATCGCGAGCCGGTCCGACCGCGTCACCCCGAGCCTCCCGTCCGCCCCGCGGTCCTGGCGGCCGGCCCACGTCCTGCACCTGCGCCGCGACCGCGAGCAGCTCGTCGACGCACTGCGCGTGCGGGCCGAGCGGATGTTCGCCGACGGACTCGTCGACGAGGTCGCGCACCTCCGCGACGAGGGGCTCGAGCAGGGCCCCACGGCCCGCGCCGCGATCGGCTACGCGCAGGCGCTGCAGGTCCTCCGCGGCGAGGCGAGCGTCGCACAGGCCGTCGAGGCGACCAGCATCGCCACCCGCAAGTACGCCCGTCGGCAGGTGTCCTGGTTCAAGCGCTACGTCGACGGGGACACCACCCACGTCGAGACGCTCGACGTCACCGGCGCCGGCACGGCGGAGCTGTCCGAGCTGGCCCGTAGGATCGTCCCGTGACCGAGCTGCACTTCACCAAGGGCCACGGGACCGGCAACGACTTCGTCCTGTTCGCCGACCCCGACGCCACGGTCGACCTGACCCCCGACCGGATCCGCGCCATCGCCGACCGGCGGTTCGGTGTCGGCGCGGACGGCGTGATCCGTGCCGTGCGGTCCGAGGCGATCCCGGAGGGGCGGGCGATCCTCGCCGAGGACCCCGACGCGACCTGGTTCATGGACTACCACAACGCCGACGGCTCGGTGGCGGAGATGTGCGGCAACGGCATCCGCGTCTTCGCCCGCTACCTGACCGAAGCAGGGCTCGTCGACCTCGAGCCGGGCCGCACGCTGACGGTCGGCAGCCGGAAGGGCGTCGTCGACATCCAGCGCTCCACGAACGGGTTCGCGGCGGACCTCGGACGCTGGGGCCTCGGCATCGAGGGTGGGGGATCGGACGACGTCCTGGTCCGGGCCAAGGCCCTGCCGAACGCACGACCCGGCCTGGGCATCGACGTCGGCAACCCGCACGTCGTCGTCGCGGTCGCCAGCGAGGACGAACTCGCCGGCATCGACCTCACCTACATCCCGGTCCTCGACCCGGCACCGGCCGCGGGGGCGAACGTCGAGTTCGTCCTGCCCGGCGACCCGCTGGTCACCGACGGCGTCGGCGAGATCACCATGCGCGTGCACGAGCGCGGCAGCGGGGAGACGCTGTCCTGCGGCACCGGCGCGGTGGCCGCGGCGCTCGCCACGCGGTACTGGGCCGGAGCGTCGGCGCCGAACACGTGGCGTGTCCGCGTGCCGGGCGGCGTCCTGACGGTGCGCATGACGGCGACGGAGGACGGCGAGCACGTGTCGCTCGCCGGGCCGGCCGAGCTGGTGTTCTCGGGGGACCTGACGGTCTGAGCTCGGTCCCGCTCGGTGCGACGGGCTGATGCGCCGCCGTCCCGAGATCGGGTTGCTGCGCTGCCGTCTCGACGTCGGGTGGTGGTGACGCCGGACGGGAGGCCCGGATCACCCGGGCCGACGTCGCTGCGGTGATCCGCGCCTCCAGACCGTCAACGCGTGACCACGCGACCGCGTGCGCGAATGACCGCGTGACGCCCCGTCAGGCCGTGCGGTGCACCTGGATGACGCGGAAGCCCTTGTCGGTCGTCGCCCGCGTGACCGTGAAGCCGTCGCCCAGCATCTGCTGCAACCAGCGCTGCAAGGAGTCCCCACCGAGGTCCTTCGACACGACCAGCCAGGCGTCACCGCCCACCGCCAGGCGGGGGATCCAGGTGCGGAGGATGTCGTGCAGTTCGTCCTTGCCGACCCGGATCGGTGGGTTCGACCAGATCGTGGCGAAGGTCCGGTCCGCCGGGATCTCCGTCGGCAGCCCGACGGTGACGTTGTCGGCACCGGCGGCGGCCGCGTTCGTCCGCGCCAGGTCGAGGACCCGCTCGTTGACGTCGACTCCCCACACGTGGGCGTCCGGCGATTGCAGCGCCATCGTGATCGCCAGCGGACCCCAGCCGCAGCCAACGTCGAGCAGGTCGCCTTCGACGGCCGGAGTGGGCACGTTCTGCAGCAGCACGCTCGTGCCGCGGTCGATGCCGTCGGGGCTGAAGACGCCCGCCGCGGTGGTGAGTTCGAGGGTCCGACCGGCGAGGGTCACCCGGATCTGCCGCGGTCGTGCCGCGCTCTCCGGGGTGGCCGAGAAGTAGTGGTCGTTCGCCATGGAAGAACCGTACCGGGAACCCCGTGTGTCCCGAGGCCTCCGGAGGTACCCTGTGGACAGCATGACGGATACCCATCAGCAGGACGAACAGACCATCCACGACGACAGCGCAGACGGTGTCGTCGAACGAGTGCTGCGCAACGCCGACCAGCGCGCCGCCTCCTCCATCTTCGCGCCGGCACAGGCGATCCAGACCCGCTCGATCGACGAGCAGGGCTGGGACGGCGACGGCGAACAGTACGACCGCGAGGACCGCGCGGCACTGCGCCGGGTCGGCGGCCTCTCCACCGAACTCGAGGACGTCACCGAGGTCGAGTACCGGCAGCTCCGGCTCGAGCGGGTCGTCCTGATCGGCGTGTACCCCCAGGGCGACGCCACGGACGCCGAGAACTCCCTCCGCGAACTGTCGGCCCTCGCCGAGACCGCCGGCGCCGTGGTGCTCGACGGGCTGCTGCAGCGCCGTCCGAACCCGGACCCGGCGACCTACCTCGGCAAGGGCAAGGCCCAGGAGCTCGCGATGGTCGTCAAGGCCACCGGAGCCGACACGGTCATCGCCGACACCGAACTCGCACCCTCGCAGCGCCGTGCGCTCGAGGACGTCGTGAAGGTCAAGGTGATCGACCGCACGGCCGTGATCCTCGACATCTTCAGCCAGCACGCCTCCACCAGAGAGGGCAAGGCGCAGGTCGAGCTCGCGCAGCTCCAGTACCTGCTGCCGCGTCTGCGTGGTTGGGGTGAGTCGATGTCCCGACAGGCCGGTGGTCAGGTCTCGGGCGGTGCGGGCATGGGCTCCCGTGGCCCCGGTGAGACCAAGATGGAGCTCGACCGCCGCAAGATCCACACGCGGATGGCGAAGCTCCGACGACAGATCGCCGGCTTCACCCCGGCGCGTGAGGCGAAGCGTGCGGAGCGCAACCGAAACGAGGTCCCCAGCGTCGCGATCGCCGGCTACACCAACGCCGGCAAGTCCTCGCTGCTCAACCGCCTGACGAGCGCGGGCGTGCTGGTGCAGAACCAGCTGTTCGCGACGCTGGACTCGACGGTCCGCCGCACGAACACCGCGAAGGGCCGCGAGTTCACGTTCACCGACACCGTCGGGTTCGTCCGCAACCTGCCGCACCAGCTGGTCGAGGCGTTCCGCTCCACCCTCGAAGAGGTCGGCGACGCGGACGTCATCGTGCACGTGGTCGACGGCTCGCACCCGGACCCGGCAGCACAGCTCGCCACGGTGCGCGAGGTCATCGGCGACGTCGGTGCCCGGGACGTGCCCGAGGTCGTCGTCTTCAACAAGGCCGACCTGGTCGACGACACCCAGCGGATGCTGCTGCTCGGGCTCGCGCCGGACGCCGTGTTCGTCTCCGCCCGCACGGGCGAGGGGATCCCGGACCTGCTCGAGGCGATCGAGGCACGTCTGCCCGAGCCGGACGTCGAGCTCACGGTCGTGGTGCCGTTCTCACGTGGCGACCTCGTGTCGCACCTGCACGACTCCGGCGCGGTCGAGTCGCTCGACTACGTGGAGGAGGGCACGCGCCTCCGGGTGCGCGTCTTCCAGCGGGAGGTCGCCGAGCTCGACCCGTACGTGGTCGCGCCGGTCGCCTCCGCCTGACGGCGGGCCTGACTGACGGGAGGCGCGGTGGGAGGTGGGGCCAGTGAGGTTTACACCTCTCCGCGCCCCCCCGGCGAACGCCAAAAATTCGGTTGGCGGGGTGTGGGTTTATAAAAAT
>NZ_JARUXD010000180.1:0-240 GCF_030433875.1 Curtobacterium sp. PsM8
GTCTATTGCTAGAGCAAGACAAGTCAATAAAGAAGATTATGTGAAAAATATTCATAAAAAATAATCCAAATACCCGGAGGTTTACCATGTCTAATCGTTATGCTGATGCGAATTTAAAGATATTCTCTTTGAATTCAAACCCTGAACTTGCCAAAGAAATTGCCGATCGTATCGGAGTTGATGTAGGAAAGAGCTCTGTTAAACGTTTTAGTGACGGTGAAGTCCAAATCAATATTGAAG
>NZ_JARUXD010000181.1:0-240 GCF_030433875.1 Curtobacterium sp. PsM8
ACCTTCGACGGTGCGGTGATCCACATGCTCGCCGATCGGTTCAAGTACACGCCGCGGGTCGGGTACCTCATGGCCGCGGCGGGCATGCCGGCGGCGGACCCCTCGCGCGAGCAGACCCAGGGCGCCCGGCTCCGGGCTCTGGCGGAGGAGGCGCACCTCGACCCCGCCTTCGCAGAGAAGGTCCTCAACTTCATGGTCGCGGAGGTCATCCACCACCACGAGCGCATCGCCGTCGGTGAA
>NZ_JARUXD010000182.1:0-240 GCF_030433875.1 Curtobacterium sp. PsM8
CGTCCCCGGAGATCGTGGCGGTGACCACGGTGCCGGGCTCGACGCTGCCGTCGAACTGCGCCTCCGTGACGGAGGCGTGCTTGAGGACCTCGCTGAGGGCGCGGATGCGGGCCTCGATCTTGCACTGATCGTCCTTTGCGGAGTGGTAGCCACAGTTCTCGTTTAGGTCGCCCTCTTCACTGGCAGCCTCGATGCGGCTCGCGATCTCGATGCTGGCCGGGCCGGAGAGCTGTTCGAGCT
>NZ_JARUXD010000183.1:0-239 GCF_030433875.1 Curtobacterium sp. PsM8
CACATATCCTGCAGGTGAGTATTTTGAAACTACAGCAAAAGTGGCAAGCCCCTTTCGGCCTTCGTTTCCAATATTCAAATGATTACTTATATTTGTCATAACTAGTATAATACACGATTAAACACTTTTGTCAATATCATGTTTTTCATATAGACAATCCAGAAATTACGTTTGTAACTTCTTCCATTTATTTTCGAATAGCTGGTTTTCTTTTCCATATGGATTATCTGAAAATATCT
>NZ_JARUXD010000184.1:0-239 GCF_030433875.1 Curtobacterium sp. PsM8
TGGCGACCTTGTCAACAGTGTCGTTGTGAGCGCCATAGGGTGGGCGGAACAACAGCGGAGTGGCCCCGGTGAACTGCTTAATGAGCTGCGAGTTGTGCTCCAGTTCACGACGGATGCGATCCGGGGTCTTCGCCGGAAGATTCGGGTGGGTGACTGTGTGGTTGCCGATCTCCATGCCGGCGGCAGCCACCTTCTGGGCCGTATTAGGGAAGGCCATGATGCTGTTGCCCATCTCGAAG
>NZ_JARUXD010000185.1:0-238 GCF_030433875.1 Curtobacterium sp. PsM8
GGGGGGTCGGCGAGTGGACGAGCGGGTCTGGCAAGGTCCCCTCGAGGACCGGCTGGTCGATGGCGTCCGGGCCGTCCGGCACGGCGACCAGTTCCGCGCCCGCGCTCGTCAGCGCCCGGTGGGCCGAGCGGTAGCCGGGGTCCTCGACCGCGCTGCGTGGCGGACGGCCGAGCCGGGCCCGGCGCGCCTCGACGCGCAGTGACAGCGCCGCCGAGGTCCCCGCAGCGACCACGACGTC
>NZ_JARUXD010000186.1:0-238 GCF_030433875.1 Curtobacterium sp. PsM8
CTGTTCATACGAGATATTAATATTTTTTGGTTTTGTGGGAGGTTTATTTTTTTTTTATTCTACGGTTCGTTGTTGTGTTTGGGGTATTGGGGCGTTTTGGGTCCTGTGTTTGGGTTATGTCGGTTGTGGTGGTTGTTTTTTTGTTAATTTTTCGTCCGCACCACTTGGGTTGTTGTTGGGTAAAGGCGGTTTGGTTTTTGAGGTATTGGGTTTTTTATTGTTGGCTTTTACTCCAACC
>NZ_JARUXD010000187.1:0-237 GCF_030433875.1 Curtobacterium sp. PsM8
GGGTCTACGCCGCCGTGTGGCAGGTCGGGAGGCTGGGACCGACGACCGGCGACGAGTACCGGACGGGCGTCCGCCTTCCCGTGGTCGTGATCCCGGGCGTCTACGAGACCTGGCACTTCATTCGCCCGCTGATGGACGTGCTGCACGACCGCCGCCACCCGGTGCACGTGCTCACCCTCCTCCGGCACAACGTCAAGCCGGTGCCGCTGTCCGCGGAGGAGGTGATGGGGTACCTCG
>NZ_JARUXD010000188.1:0-236 GCF_030433875.1 Curtobacterium sp. PsM8
CGCCAGGTCGACTTCCCCCGGGCCGGCGACAGCTGGGGACGGGGGGTCGGCGAGGACCGCTGGCTCCGCCGTGAGGACGCCGTGCTCTTCGTCGCCGACAACGCCGGCGGTCGATTGACGTTCACGCGGGCCGGGCTCTGGCTCGGCACCCACCGGGGGCCGGGCACCCGCGTCTCGGGCGTCCGAGGCGCCCCCGACCCGATAACCCCGCACCAGCACCAACACCGCCGCCCCGG
>NZ_JARUXD010000018.1:0-54914 GCF_030433875.1 Curtobacterium sp. PsM8
GGCTGCTCTGTGCGGTCGGGTGCGCTCGGTGTGCGCTGCCGCGCCGGCCCGCCCGCCCCCCCGCGCGCCCGCGCGGCGGCCGGGGGCGGCCCCCCCCCCCCCCCCCCGCCCCGCCCGGTGTCCTCAGCCCGTGGCGGTGAGCACGATCAGCGCGATGTTCAGCGCGACGATCACCGCCGCGATCAGCCACGCGAGCACCTTCGTGCCGAGCGCGTTGACGTCGTCACCCATGACGCTCCGCCGTGACGTGTAGGCCACCAGGGGGACGATCGCGAAGGTGATCCCGAAGCTCAGCACCACCTGGCTGATCACCAGCAGCTGCGTCGGGTCGTACCGCAGCGCCAGCAGGACGATCGCCGGCACGAGCGTGACGAGGCGCCGTACGACGAGCGGGACCCGCACGTGCAGCAGCCCGTGCATGATCTCCGCCCCGGCCATGCAGCCCACCGAGGTGGACGCGAGGCCGGACGCCAGCAGCCCGACCGAGAAGAGCACCCCGACCACGGGGCCGACGTTCTCGGCGATGGCGTGCTGCGCTCCCGGGATCGAGTCGGTGCCGGACACCCCCTGCAGGGTGGCCGCGGCGAGCACGAGCATCGCGATGTTCACCCCGCCCGCGAGGACGAGCGCCAGCGCGACGTCCCACCGGGTCGCGACCAGGATGCGCCGCCGCTCCGGGCCGACCGGGGTGTCGCCGTGCCGGTCGCGCGCCAGAGCCGAGTGCAGGTACACCGCGTGCGGCATCACGGTCGCGCCGAGCATCGACGCGGCGAGCAGCACCGAGTCGGAGTCGGCGAACCGCGGGGCGATGCCGGCGACGAGTGCCGCGGGGGAGACCTGCGCGAACAGCAGTCCCGCGCAGAACCCGACCGTCAGCACCGCGAGCATCGCCGTGACGACGGCCTCGAAGGTCCGTGCGCCCCGGTGGTGCTGGAGCAGCAGGATCGCCATCGAGACCACGCCGGTGATGAGCCCGCCGACGACCAGGGGGACGCCGAAGAGCAGGTGCAGGGCCAGGGCGCCGCCGATCACCTCGGCGACGTCGGTGGCGGCGGCGACGACCTCGGCCTGGGCCCAGAACAGCAGGCGGGGCGTGCGGCGCATCCGCAGGCCGAGCAGCTCCGGAAGGGACCTGCCCGTGACGATGCCGAGCTTGGCGGAGAGGTACTGGACGACGACGGCACTGGCGTTCGCGGCGATCAGGACCCAGAGCAGCAGGTAGCCGTAGCGGGCGCCGGCGGTCAGGTTCGCGGCGACGTTGCCGGGGTCGACGTAGGCGATGGCCGCGACGAACGCCGGACCGAGGAGCCCGAGTCCGGCGGCGCGGCGACCGGGCGGGCGCTGGCCCACGACCGGGGTGGCGGTGTCCGTCATGCACCCACCATGCCAGAGGTTTCGGCGTACCGAATCCAGACTTTCGGTGCGCCGTCCGTTCTACGCGGATCCTCGCCCACGCTCCGGACGCCGCGCGCTGCGCTCAGTTCAGGCGGCCGCGCGCTGCGCTCGGTTCAGACGGCCGCGCGGCGGGCCCGGTGGGCGCGGACCTTCGCCCGGTTGCCGCAGCGCTGCATCGAGCACCAGCGCCGGGTGCCGCCGCGCGAGGAGTCGTAGAACACGAGCCCGCAGTCCGGCGCGGAACAGCGGCTCAGACGCGCCGGGCGTCCGTCCGCCTCGACGTCGTCGAAGCCGACCTCGGTGAGCAGGGCCACGGCGTCGCGCGCGACACTCGACAGCGCCTGCGCCAGCCGCACCCGGTTCGCCCCGGCGCGGCGTCGGCCACCCGGGAGGCTCGGGGGCACGTCCGGCAGGGCGGCGAACAGGTTCACCGTGTCGATGTCGTCCGGCACCGGACGCGTCCGGCCGGTCCCTGCGCGGAGTCCTGCGGCGACCGCGGTCCGCTCGGCGGCGGAGTCGGCGGGTGCCGGGGCGGCGGCGGTGGCCAACCGGGCGATCGCGGCTCGGAGCGCCCGGGCGTCCTGCAGCTCGCGGGCGGTCGCGCCGACGTCGATCGGTTCGGTGTGCAGCCCCAGCCACTCGTCGAGGTCTGCCGGGGTGGCCAGCAGCTCCCCGAGGTGTCCGCGGGGACGTCGGCGGTCCGGGTCGTCCGCGAACCCGCCGGTGTGTGCGAAGTCCAGGGCGATCCGGCCCGCGTCGAAGAACCACGAGGACCCGGCATCGGTCCGGATGTCCTGGCCTGTTCGCATCCGCCCAGGCTAACGGGTGAGCGGCGCGCCTCCGGCATGATCTGCCGAAGCTGGGGTAGCCGTTCCGCTCCGGCGGTGCCAGGTGATGACGTTCCGTTCGTCGAACCGCCGCCCGCAGCGTGCACACGCCAGCGGTCGGGTGGGCGTCCGGTACCGGAAGTGCTCGTGCCCCGCGGGGCAGGTCCCCACCCACGGAGCGAGTTCGCTGGCGATCGGGCCGTCGTGCAGCCGTGAGCCCGTGTACCCGAGGCCCTGGGCCGTCCGCCGCCACGTGGGACCGTGGCCGGCGCGCGGCCCGCTCAGCGCGTGCGCGATCTCGTGCAGCAGCACCTGATCGACGTCCTCCGGGGTGAACCGGACCGCCAGGTGCCGACTCACCGTGATCCGCCGCCGCGCGAAGTCGCACTGGCCGGCGCGGGTCTTCGCGTTGTCGAACGCGAAGGTCCACGAGCCGTCGGGCAGGTGGTCGCCCATCAGTTCCGCGGCACGGGTCCGTACGTCGTCGAGCAGCGTCACTCGTCCCGGTCCGTGCGCGACGGACGGGCCAGTCGACCCCAGAGCGAGTCGCCCTCGGTCCGGGCGGCGTCCGGAGCGCCGAGCACCCGTCGCGGGGTCGTCGGCAGCGGCGTGGCCGGCTCGGCCGCACGCGGCGTGGGCTCGGCGTCGGTGCGCACCGCGAAGTCGCGGGCGGTCCGGGGACGCTCGGCCTCGGGTTCCGCCGCCGGCTGCGTCATGGAGGCCCGGAGTGCGGCCTCGACGGCGGTCCGGAGCGCCTCGGTGCGCTCCGCCGGGGCGCCGGCAGCGCGGAACGCGTCGTACGACCGGCTGAGGACGGCGCGGGCCTCCTCGAAGCGGGACAGTTCGTAGAGGGACCAGCCCTCGAGTTCGGCGGCGGCGCCCTCGAGCTCCGGCCACTCTTCGGTCGCGGCGGTGTCCCGCGCCATCGAGGCCTCGGTCGCGGCGCGCTCGTACCGGCCGAGGTCGTGCAGGATGTGGGCGCGGCGGATCCGTGCGGACACCTTGTCCTGGCGCTCACCGGTGAACATCGTCAGGCGGAACACCTCTTCCGCGACGGTCAGCGCCTCGTCCAGGCGGCCGAGCAGCCGGAGCAGCTCGGCCCGTTCGGCCAGCGCGTCGGTGCTGCGGCTCTGCCCGAGGTCGCGCAGGCGGTCCTGCACGGCCTGGACGTCGACGGCGGGGCGCAGGCTGATCGGCGCGAAGGTGCTGCCCGGGCTGACCCCGGCGGTCACCGGGGCGGCATGACGGGGCTCCCGGGCCTGGTCGGCGCGGTCGTGGTCTCGGCGTTCGTCGGGCGGGAGGGACATCAGGGTCGAGGGTATCCGCGTCGCCCCGGGAGGTGACCGTGCCACGCGCACGAACGCAGACGGCCCGCCCCGGGAGTCCGGGACGGGCCGAGTGGCGTCGAGCTGGTGGTCACATGCCGGAGACGGATCCGGCGATGGCGCTGGCGTACAGGGCGATGGCCACGACGGCGGCGACGAGGGCGAGCACGACTGCCAGGACACCCCAGACGCGTCCCCGCTTGGTGGCGATCGCGATGATCCCCTGCACGATCGCCCAGAGGCCGAACAGCGAGCCGATCCCGAAGACGACCATGCCGGTGCCGAGCGACGACATCGCGGCGGGGTCCTGCATGAGCTGGCGCTGGAGTTCCTGCGGGTCGCCCGCGCCACCGTTCGCCGCGTAGTCCTGCAGGGCCTGGCTGTTCCCGAGGCCGTTGCCGAGCAGGACCCCGGCGACGACGCCGAGGACGAGCGCCACGACCCCGACGAAGAAGGCGATGACGCCGACGGTCTTCTTCTTCTTGGCAGGCTCGTCGTACGAGTGCCAGGCGGGGGCTCCGGCCTGCTGCTGGTTGCCGTACTGCTGCGGCTGCCCGTACTGCTGCGGCTGCTGCCCGTACTGCTGCGGCTGCTGCCCGTACTGGTCGCCCGGTTGCCCGTACTGCTGCTGCCCGTACTGCTGGTGCTGCTGCTGGTCGTGCTGACCCCACTGCGGCGCCGACTGCTGCTGGTACTGCTGCGTCGGCTGGTCATCGGAGCGGGGTGCGCCGCCCTGCTCCGGGCTGACGCGCTCGCCGTAGCGCGGCTGCTCGCGCTCGCCGTAGCGGGGCTGTTCCTCGTTGCGATCGTCGTTGGTCATCGGCGGCCTCCTCGTGGTGTGCGGTCGCGCGCTGGCGCGGCGTGCTCCGACCATCCTGGCAGCGTCCCCCGCCCGGGGTACGGCGCCCGCGCGATCCGCAGCGAGGCCCCAGGTCGGCGCGAACCCGATCGTGCTCAGGCGCCGAAGACCGACTTGTTCGGCTCGGGCGACCCGACGGCCGTGGTGTCGGTGACGATCGGGGCGCCCGCGATGAAGGCCCGCAGCTCGTCGCCGTGCACGACCTTGCTCGGCAGCGGGTCGGACGAGTACCGCCGGGGCATGTCCGCGATCGGCAGCTCGCCGGGGGAGCCGAGCAGCACGATGTTGCCGAAGCGCCGACCCTTGAGCATGCCGGTGTCCGCGACCGCCGCCACCGAGGGCAACACCGACTGCAGCGTCGACGCCTGCCCCCGGGCGAAGGCCAGGCCGGCCCCGTCCGCGACGTTCACCGCGACCATCCCGGTCGGGGACAGGAACGACGCGACCGACCGGTAGAACTCGACACTCGTCACGTGCGCCGGCGTGCGGGCGCCCGAGAACACGTCGACGACGGCCAGGTCGACGGTGCCGCGGAGTCCGGCCGGCAGCTTCTCCATGACCTCGCGGGCGTCGCCGTACCGCACCCGGATCGACGCGCCGCGGGGGAACGGCAGGGCGTCTCGGACGTGGTCGACCAGGTCCCGCTCGAGCTCGATGACCTGCTGCCGCGAGCCCGGCCGGGTCACCGCCACGTACCGCGGCAGGGTCAGCGCACCGGCGCCGAGGTGCAGCGCCGTGACCGGCCCGGGCGGCAGCAGGTCGATCGCGTGCCCGATCCGTCGGATGTACTCGAACGCCAGGTGCGTCGGGTCCTCGAGGTCGACGTGCGACTGCGGCGTCCCGTCGACGACCAGGGTGAACGACCCCGGTCGGTGCCGGTCCGGCTCGACGACCGCGTACCCCGCACCCACCCGGAACCCGTCGAACGCATCAGCCATGCGTCCATGGAACACCACCCGGACCCCCGCCCGGTCCCCACCCGTGGGTGGTGGGCCGGCGGACGTCCCCTGGCGACGATGGGACCACCGGCGGGGAACACCCCGCCGGACCACGACCGGGAGGCCCACCCCATGTCCGTCCAGCTCCTCACGAACGTCGTCATCGGACTCGCACTCGTCGGGTACCTCGCCTGGAAGCAGTCCACCTGGCAGTTCCTGGACCCGGCCCGGATCTGGCGCGGCCCGGTCGTGATGGCGGGCATCGGCATCGTGGTCCTCGCCCAGAGCGCCGCCACGATCGACCCGCAGGACGTCGTCTTCCTCGGCATCGAGGCGCTGCTCTCCGTCGGCATCGGCCTGGCGATGGGCAGCCGCACACGCTTCCGCACCGTCAGCGCCCCCGACGCGAAGGGACGCACCCTGCAGTCCCGCACCGGCTGGATCGGTGCCGCCCTCTGGGTCGCCCTGATCGTCGTCCGCATCGGCCTCGACGTCGTCGGCGCCCACCTCGGTGCACATCTGCTCACCTCGACCGGCGTCATCCTCCTCATGCTCGCCGTCAACCGTGCCGCCCGTGCCCTGGTCGTCGACCAGCGCCTCCAGCACGACGCCCGCGCCGCCCGCGGCATGATGGTGGGATGACCGACCTCCGCGGCCCCGAGGGGCGTGCCGCCGGGACCGACTCCGCACGGGGCCGGTCCCGCGCCGGGTTGTCGATCGGGCTCAACGCGGTCGGCATCGTCGTCGTGGCGTTCTGGTTCGTCCGCAACGGCGTCGCCCAGGAGCTGCCCGTCTGGGTCTGGGTGGCCGGCACCGTCGCGCTCGCCGCCTGGGCCGTCCGCGAGTACGCACCACCCCGCGTCGCCGTGCCCGCCGCCGTGCTGATGGTCGGCGCCGGGTCGCTCGCGGTCGTCCACACCGACGGGCTCCTGCTCGTGCCGGTCATCATCGGGCTCGTCGTCCTCGAGGCCGCGCCGGCCCTGCCCGTCTGGGTCGCCGTCGTCGCCGCGCTCGCCGCCGTCGTGGTCGTCGCCGCGGTCGCCACGGCCGCCGGCACTTCGGTCGCCCTGGTGCTCGGCACCTCGCTCGGCCTGGCGCTCGGCGTCGTGATCGGCGTCAGCCGCCGACAGCTCCGGGTCGCCGCCGAGCAGGCACGCGTCCTCGAGGAACAGGCCCGCCAGGCGGACCGCGACCAGCAGCGGGCACGTCTGCTCGCCGACCGGGCGCGGGTCGCCCGGGACGTGCACGACGTGCTCGCGCACTCGCTCGGCGGCCTGGTCCTGCAGCTCGACGCGGTGGAGGCGCTCCTCGAAGCCGGCCGCGTCGAGGACGCCCGGCAGCGCGCGACCGACGCCCGGGCCCTCGCCGCCGACGGACTCACCGAGGCGCGTCGGGCGGTCCGCGCGCTCCGCGACGACCAGCCCGACGACGCCGCTCCCGCGGGTACCCCCGGACCGGACGCGGGTGGTGTGGCGGAGTCGCCACGGGCCTCCCGACCGGCCGGTGACGGCATCGCCGCCCTCGTCGACGCACACCGCTCCTTCGGCGGCACCGCCGTCGTGCAGGGCGACCTCGACCTGCCCGACGTCGACGAGGCCACCCGCGCGGTCGTCGTCTCCGCCGTCCGGGAGGCCCTCAGCAACGCCCGCAGGCACGCCCCCGGCCGCCCCGTGTCCCTGTCCGTCATCCGGGACGGCGACGCCATGGACGTCGTCGTCGCCAACCCCGTCGCCGCGGACGGACACGGTCTGCTCGGGATGCGCGAGCGGTTCGCCGAGCTCGGCGGGGACGCGACCGTCGAGGCCGAGCGGTCCGACGGCGAGTTCGTCGTCGCGATGCACGTGCCGGTCGCGCAGGACGTCGAGCGTCCGGCCGTCGGCGGCACGAGCGGTCGGACCTCGTGACGATCCGGGTCCTGGTCGCCGACGACCAGGCGATCGTCCGCGACGGTCTGGTCACGGTGCTGTCGCTCGTCGACGACCTGCAGGTCGTGGGCGAAGCCGAGGACGGCGCGGCCGCGGTGGCGATGGTCGCGGCGCTCACCCCGGACGTGGTGCTCATGGACCTGCGGATGCCCGTCCTGGACGGAGCCGCGGCGACCGGGCGGATCACCGCCGAGCACCCGGGGACCGCGGTCCTCGTGCTGACGACGTACGCGGACGACGACTCGATCCTCACCGCGCTCGCCGCGGGGGCCCGGGGGTACCTGACGAAGGACGCGGGGCGGGCGGAGATCGCCACCGCGATCCGGGCGGTGGCGTCGGGGCAGACGACCTTCGATGCGACCGTGGGCGCGATGGTCCTGGCACGGTTGGCGGCCGGGGGCACGGGCGTCGGAGCGGCTGCTGGTGCTGGTGCTGGGACTCGTGCTGCGGAGCCGAGCGCGGCGGCCGGGGCGCCCGACGTTCGGCAGCGGTTCCCGGAGCTGACCCCGCGCGAGGCCGACGTGCTGACCCGCATCGCCGAGGGTCGCACCAACCCGGAGATCGCCGCCGAGCTGTTCCTCACCGTGCCGACCGTGAAGTCGTACGTCAACCAGGTCTTCGCGAAGCTCGGTGTCCGCAGTCGGGCGGAGGCGGTCGCCCGCGTCCTGCGTTGACGCTGCCCGTCGCCCGCGGCGATCCTGCGCCCGGTGGCGGCTCCTCGCCCGTGCTGGCTCAGGTCCTGGTCGATGCTCCTGCATCGACGGACAGGAGACGTCAAGCCTCGCGACGTACCGTGGACGGGTCCTCGCGACGACGAGCGACGCGACCGCGGATCCCCACCGATCGGTCGTGCCCGTCGTCCCGGTCCCCATCAGACCGCGTGGTCGACTGCCCTCCCACCGGCAGCCGCCCGCGTGCCCGTCGGGACCGACCCGGACGCCTGCCCGACGACGAGCCCCGCGCCCGTCGCGGGTCCCGGCGACGTGCTCCGCGTCCACCCGCACCGCTGCGACCCGCACCGCCCTCACCAGCACCGCGGCCAGCACACCCCGCACGACGTCCGGGCACCCACGCCCGAAGGAGCACCCCCATGACCGCCGACACCCTGTCCGTCCCCGTCCGACCGAGCCGACCGGGCTGGACCCCGACGCACGCTCCGGCTCGGGTGCGGAGCGAGGCGGGGGCGGGTCGGGCCTCCCGTCCGCTCGTCGAGGACCACCAGGGCGCACCGGTCTGGATGCGCGCCGTCGGCGGGGTCGTCCTGACGGCCGGGCTCGCGCTCACCGCGGCCGTCCTGGCCTGGCCGGGGGACGCGCCCGAGTCCGCCCTGCTGATCCCGGGCCTCGTCGCGGTCGTCGTCGGTGTCCTGGCGCTCGTCGCCCGGGCCGGCCTGACGGTCACCGAGGACGCGGTCGTCCTGCACTTCCGCCCACTCCCGCCGCGTCGGATCGCCCGCCGCAGCATCACGGCGGTCCGGGTGACCGAGGCGGATGCGCACACCTACGGCGGCATCGGCCTGCGGATCGGTCGTCGACGGCGTGCACTCGTGCTGACGCCGGGGCCCGGCGTGGAGATCACCGACGTGTCGGGGCGGACGACGTTCGTGCGGAGCGACCGGCCCGAGGACGCGGTGCGGGCGCTGGTCGGGGCTGCCCGATCGGGCTCCGCTCTGGCTCCCGCCGAGGGCTCCGCTCTGGCTTCCGCCGCGGGATGAGACAGGTCGTCCGGCGCTTATACACGCCGGACTCGATCTCGGTCAAGCCAGGGACTGGACAGCGCACTGCCGAGCCACCTATGATGACAGTTCGCGCTCCCTGGCATCCGTGTCGTCATATTGCGGTCGACCGAGTTCCACGAAGACGCCTCTCAGCAGGTGCTTCGCTGAACACGCCTGGTGATGCCGGTCCCGTATATGGCGGCGGGACCCGCTCACCGATCATCCCACACGCGGCTCCGGACCCGGAGCACACCGTACTCGTGTCCTGATCACCGGGTTGCGCCGAGCGATCTATCCACTCACCTACACACTGCTTCGTCAGTGTCGGCCCGACGGGGCCTACCGGAGGTCACACCCTTGGCTGCTGCGCCCAACGCATCCACCAACCCCAAGAACGGTCGCAACCACTCGCGACTCTCGTTCGCCAAGATCACGGACACCCTCACGGTTCCTGATCTGCTCGCCCTCCAGACGGAGAGCTTCGACTGGCTCGTCGGCAACGACGCATGGAAGGCCCGCCTCGCCGAAGGGCAGGAACAGGGTCGTACCGACCTCGCGCTGCACTCCGGCCTCGAGGAGATCTTCGAGGAGATCTCCCCGATCGAGGACCTCGGCGAGACCATGCAGCTCTCGTTCACGTCCCCGGAGCTCGAGGACCCGAAGTACTCGATCGACGACTGCAAGGAGCGCGGCAAGACCTACGCCGCTCCGCTGTACGTCAACGCCGAGTTCATGAACCACATGACCGGTGAGATCAAGACGCAGACGGTCTTCATGGGCGACTTCCCGCTCATGACCGAGCGCGGCACGTTCATCATCAACGGCACCGAGCGTGTCGTCGTCTCGCAGCTCGTCCGCTCGCCGGGCGTGTACTTCGAGCGTGCGCAGGAGAAGACGTCCGACAAGGACATCTACTCGGCGCGCATCATCCCGTCGCGTGGCGCCTGGCTCGAGTTCGAGATCGACAAGCGCGACCAGGTCGGCGTGCGCATCGACCGCAAGCGCAAGCAGTCCGTGACCGTCTTCCTCAAGGCCCTCGGCCTGACGAGCGAAGAGATCATGGAGGAGTTCCAGGGCTTCGCGTCCATGGAGTCGACCCTCGAGAAGGACGCCGTCCTCACGAAGGAAGAGGCGCTCAAGGACATCTACCGCAAGCTGCGCCCGGGCGAGCAGGTCGCTGCCGAGGCCGCGCGTGCGCTCCTCGACAACTTCTACTTCAACTCCAAGCGCTACGACCTGGCGAAGGTCGGTCGCTACAAGCTCGACCGCAAGCTCGGCATCGACGCCCCGCTGTCCGACTCGGTGCTCACCGTGCAGGACATCGTCGCGACGATCAAGTACCTGGTGTCCCTGCACGCCGAGCGCACCACCATGGACGGCGTCCGTGACGGTGAGCCGGTGCAGCTCCGCCTCGACGTGGACGACATCGACCACTTCGGCAACCGTCGCATCCGTGCGGTCGGCGAGCTCATCCAGAACCAGGTCCGCACCGGTCTGTCCCGCATGGAGCGCGTCGTCCGCGAGCGCATGACCACGCAGGACATCGAGGCCATCACGCCGCAGACGCTCATCAACGTGCGTCCCGTCGTCGCTGCGATCAAGGAGTTCTTCGGGACGTCCCAGCTGTCGCAGTTCATGGACCAGAACAACCCGCTCGCGGGTCTGACGCACAAGCGTCGCCTGTCGGCCCTCGGCCCGGGTGGTCTGTCCCGTGAGCGTGCCGGCGTCGAGGTCCGTGACGTCCACCCGTCGCACTACGGCCGCATGTGCCCGATCGAGACCCCGGAAGGCCCGAACATCGGCCTGATCGGCTCGCTCGCGTCCTTCGGTCGCATCAACTCGTTCGGCTTCATCGAGACCCCGTACCGTCGCGTCGTCAACGGCGAGGTCACGAAGACGATCGACTACCTGACCGCCTCGGAAGAGGACGAGTTCGTCGTCGCGCAGGCCAACGCCCCGCTGACGAGCACGTTCCACTTCGCTGACGACAAGGTGCTCGTCCGCAAGAAGGGCGGCGAGGTCGAGCTCGTCGGCAAGGACGAGGTCGACTACATGGACGTCTCGCCGCGCCAGATGGTGTCGGTCGCGACCTCGCTCATCCCGTTCCTCGAGCACGACGACGCGAACCGCGCCCTCATGGGTGCGAACATGCAGCGCCAGGCCGTGCCGCTCCTCCGCTCCGAGTCGCCGCTCGTCGGCACCGGCATGGAGGGCTACACCGCCATCGACGCCGGCGACGTCATCACCGCCGACAAGGCCGGTGTCGTCTCCGAGGTCTCGGCCGACGCCGTGACCCTGCAGCTCGACGAAGGTGGCACGCAGACCTTCTACCTGCGCAAGTTCGACCGCTCGAACCAGGGCACCAGCTACAACCACCGCGTGATCGTCAGCGCCGGTGAGCGTGTGGAGCAGGGCGAGGTCATCGCCGACGGCCCCGCGACGGAGAACGGCGAGCTCGCGCTCGGCAAGAACCTCCTCGTCGCGTTCATGCCGTGGGAGGGCTACAACTACGAGGACGCGATGATCCTGTCGCAGAACCTCGTGAAGGACGACACGCTCTCCTCGATCCACATCGAGGAGTACGAGGTCGACGCCCGCGACACCAAGCTCGGCAAGGAAGAGATCACCCGCGACCTGCCGAACGTCAGCCCGGACCTCCTGGCCGACCTCGACGAGCGCGGCATCATCCGCATCGGTGCCGAGGTCCGCCCCGGCGACATCCTCGTCGGCAAGGTCACGCCGAAGGGCGAGACCGAGCTGTCCGCCGAGGAGCGCCTGCTCCGTGCCATCTTCAACGAGAAGTCGCGCGAAGTCCGCGACACCTCGCTCAAGGTGCCCCACGGTGAAGAGGGCACGATCATCGGCGTCAAGGTGTTCGACTCGCAGGACGGCGACGACGAGCTCGGCTCGGGCGTCAACCAGCGCGTGGTCGTCTACATCGCCCAGAAGCGCAAGATCACCGCGGGCGACAAGCTCGCCGGTCGTCACGGCAACAAGGGCGTCATCTCGACGATCCTGCCGGTCGAGGACATGCCGTTCCTCGCGGACGGCACCCCGGTCGACATCGTCCTCAACCCCCTCGGCGTCCCCGGACGCATGAACTTCGGCCAGGTGCTGGAGATCCACCTCGGGTGGCTCGCCAAGCAGGGCTGGCAGGTCGAGGGCATCCAGGAGTGGGCCGAGAACCTGCCGGAAGCCGCGCACAGCGCAGCCCCCGGCACGAAGGTCGCCACCCCGGTGTTCGACGGTGCGTACGAGCGCGAGATCGAGGGTCTCCTCGACTCCACGCTCCCGAACCGCGACGGCGAGCGTCTGATCGGTTCCTCGGGCAAGGCGCAGCTCTTCGACGGCCGCTCCGGCGAGCCGTTCCCGGAGCCCGTGTCGGTCGGCTACATGTACATCCTGAAGCTGCACCACCTGGTCGACGACAAGATCCACGCCCGTTCGACCGGCCCGTACTCGATGATCACGCAGCAGCCGCTGGGTGGGAAGGCGCAGTTCGGTGGACAGCGCTTCGGCGAGATGGAGGTGTGGGCGCTCGAGGCATACGGTGCCGCCTACGCCCTCCAGGAGCTCCTGACGATCAAGTCCGACGACATCCTCGGCCGCGTGAAGGTCTACGAGGCGATCGTCAAGGGCGAGAACATCCAGGAGCCCGGCATCCCGGAGTCGTTCAAGGTCCTCATGAAGGAGATGCAGTCGCTCTGCCTGAACGTCGAGGTCCTCTCGGCGGACGGCCAGGCGGTCAGCCTCCGCGACACGGACGACGAGGTCTTCCGTGCCGCTGAAGAGCTCGGCATCAACATCTCCTCGCGGTTCGAGTCGTCGTCCGTCGACGACATCTGATCCCGCCCGCTGAACACGTTTCGAACCAGCAAGAGAGAAGAACATTGCTCGAAGCAACTTCCTTTGACGCCATTCGGATCGGCCTCGCTACCGCCGAGGACATCCGCCAGTGGTCGTACGGCGAGGTCAAGAAGCCGGAGACGATCAACTACCGCACCCTGAAGCCCGAGAAGGACGGTCTGTTCGGTGAACAGATCTTCGGTCCGTCCCGCGACTGGGAGTGCGCCTGCGGCAAGTACAAGCGAGTCCGGTTCAAGGGCATCGTCTGCGAGCGCTGCGGCGTCGAGGTCACCAAGTCCTCGGTCCGTCGTGAGCGCATGGGCCACATCGAGCTCGCCGCACCCGTCACGCACATCTGGTACTTCAAGGGCGTTCCGTCGCGCTTGGGCTACCTGCTGGACATGGCCCCGAAGGACCTCGAGAAGGTCATCTACTTCGCGGCGTACATGATCATCAGCATCGACGAGGAGGGCCGTCACGCTGACATGCCCGGCCTCGAGAACGAGATGCGCCTCGAGATCAAGACGCTCGAGGGTCAGCGCGACTCGATCATCGCCGACCGCCTCAAGAAGCTCGAGGACGACCTCGCAGCGCTCGAGGAAGAAGGCGCCAAGGCCGACGTGAAGCGCCGGACCAAGGACACCGCTGAGAAGGAGATGTCCCAGGTCCGCAAGTCCTTCGACGAGGACATCACCCGTCTCGAGCGTGTGTGGGAGGACTTCCGCAACCTCAAGGTGGGCGACCTCAAGCCCGAGGACGCCGTGTTCCACGAGCTCCAGGACCGCTTCGGGATCTACTTCGACGCCTTCATGGGTGCCGAGGCGATCAAGCTGCGGCTCGAGGCCTTCGACCTGGCCGCCGAGGCCGAGGCACTGCGTCTGCAGATCGCCGAGGGCAAGGGCCAGAAGAAGATCCGTGCGATCAAGCGTCTGCGCGTCGTCAGCTCCTTCCTCGCCACCGGCAACTCGCCGGCCGCGATGGTGCTCGACGTCGTGCCGGTCATCCCGCCGGAACTGCGCCCGATGGTGCAGCTCGACGGTGGCCGCTTCGCCACGTCGGACCTCAACGACCTCTACCGTCGTGTGATCAACCGCAACAACCGTCTCCGCCGCCTGCTCGACCTCGGTGCCCCCGAGATCATCGTGAACAACGAGAAGCGCATGCTGCAGGAAGCGGTCGACGCGCTGTTCGACAACGGTCGTCGTGGCCGCCCCGTCACGGGTACCGGCAACCGCGCCCTGAAGTCCCTGAGCGACATGCTCAAGGGCAAGCAGGGTCGTTTCCGCCAGAACCTGCTCGGCAAGCGCGTCGACTACTCGGGTCGTTCGGTCATCATCGTCGGCCCGCAGCTCAAGCTCCACCAGTGCGGTCTGCCCAAGCAGATGGCGCTCGAGCTGTTCAAGCCGTTCGTCATCAAGCGCCTGATCGACCTGTCGCACGCGCAGAACATCAAGTCGGCCAAGCGCATGGTCGAGCGTTCGCGTGCCCAGGTGTGGGACGTGCTCGAGGAGATCATCCGCGAGCGCCCCGTGCTGCTGAACCGTGCGCCCACGCTGCACCGTCTCGGCATCCAGGCGTTCGAGCCGCAGCTCGTCGAGGGCAAGGCCATCCAGCTCCACCCGCTGGTCTGTGCTGCGTTCAACGCGGACTTCGACGGCGACCAGATGGCCGTGCACCTGCCGCTGTCGGTCGAGGCCCAGGCCGAGGCCCGCATCCTGATGCTCGCCTCGAACAACATCCTGAAGCCGTCCGACGGCCGCCCGGTGACCCTGCCCGCACAGGACATGATCATCGGTCTGCACCACCTGACGACCGTCCGCGAGGGCGCCGTCGGTGAAGGCCGTTCGTTCTCCTCGGTCGCCGAGGCGATCATGGCGAAGGACCAGAACACGCTGCACCTCAACGCGATGGTGAAGATCCGCATGTCGGGTGTCCACTTCGCCGAGGGTGAAGCACCCGAGGGCTACGAGGTCGGTCAGTCGATCCTCCTCGAGACCACCCTCGGTCGCGCGCTGTTCAACGAGACCCTCCCGACGGACTACCCGTTCGTCCAGAAGGTCACCGACAAGGGCACGCTCTCCGCGATCGTCAACGACCTCGCCGAGCGCTACTCCAAGACGGAGACGGCCGCTGCACTCGACCGGATCAAGGACGCGGGCTTCTACTGGGGCACCCGCTCCGGTGTGACCGTCGCCCTCTCGGACGTCGTGACGCCTCCTCGCAAGAAGGAGATCATCGCGGGCTACGAGATCCAGGCCGCCAAGGTCCAGGGTGAGTTCGACAAGGGTCTGATCACGGACTCGGAGCGTCGCGCCGACCTGATCAAGATCTGGACCGAGGCCACGAACGAGATCGCGCAGGAGATGCGCGACAACTTCCCGAAGGACAACACCATCAACCGCATGGTGTCGTCGGGTGCTCGTGGTAACTGGCTGCAGGTGCGCAACATCGCCGGTATGCGTGGTCTGGTGAGCAACCCGAAGGGTGACATCATCGCCCGCCCGATCATCAACTCGTACCGCGAGGGCCTGACCGTGGCGGAGTACTTCATCGCCACGCACGGTGCTCGCAAGGGTCTGGCGGACACGGCTCTCCGTACCGCCGACTCGGGGTACCTGACCCGTCGTCTCGTGGACGTGTCGCAGGACGTCATCATCCGTGAGGACGACTGCGGGACGACCCGTGGCCTCGAGCTGCCGATCGCGACGATGGGTGCCGACGGCAAGCTCGTCCGCGACCCGCGTGTCGAGAACACCGTCTACTCGCGCACCCTCGCGACCGAGGCCGTCGACGCCTCGGGCACCGTGGTGGCCGAGGGCGGCGAGGACGTCGGTGACGTCCTCCTCGACAAGCTGCTGGCAGCCGGTGTCGAGAGCATCAAGGTGCGCTCGGTCCTGACCTGCGAGTCGGCCGTCGGTGTCTGCGCGCAGTGCTACGGCCGTTCGCTCGCCACGGGCAACCTGGTCGACATCGGTGAGGCGGTCGGCATCATCGCCGCCCAGTCCATCGGTGAGCCCGGTACCCAGCTGACGATGCGTACCTTCCACACGGGTGGTTCGGCCTCGGCCGACGACATCACGCAGGGTCTGCCCCGCGTGACTGAGCTCTTCGAGGCTCGCACCCCGAAGGGCGCGTCCCCGATCGCCGAGGCCCCCGGCCGCGCCACGATCGAGGACACGGACAAGGGTCGTCGGATCATCCTCACGCCGGACAACGGCGACGAGCCGTTCATCTACCCGGTGCTCAAGCGTGCGACCCTCCTCATCGAGGACGGCCAGCACGTCGAGCTCGGCGAGCAGTTCATCGCCGGCACCGTCGACCCGAAGGAAGTCCTCCGGGTCAAGGGTGTCCGAGAGGTCCAGAAGCACCTGGTCAACGGTGTGCAGGACGTCTACGGCTCGCAGGGTGTGCCGATCCACGACAAGCACATCGAGGTCATCGTCCGTCAGATGCTCCGCAAGGTCACCGTCGTCGACCACGCCGACACGGACCTGCTGCCGGGTGAGCTCGTCGACCGGTCGCGCTACAACGCGATCAACCGGGCCGCGCTGCAGGAGGGTCGCAAGACCGCCTCGGCTCGCCAGGAGGTCATGGGCATCACGAAGGCGTCCCTCGCGACCGAGTCGTGGCTGTCCGCCGCGTCCTTCCAGGAGACCACCCGCGTCCTGACGCAGGCGGCCATGGAGGGCAAGCAGGACCAGCTCGTCGGCCTCAAGGAGAACGTCATCATCGGTAAGCTCATCCCCGCCGGGACGGGCCTCAGCCGGTACCGCGACGTGGACGTGAACGCGACGGAAGAAGCGAAGGCGGAGCGGTACCCGAACCGCATCTTCGCGGACGACTCGTCGTTCTCGGACGCCGACCTGAGCTTCGTCGACTTCGACAGCTTCTCGTCGGACGACTTCACGCCGGGTACGTACAACTGAACCGAGTGAGTCCCTGAGGAGGGCCCCGCATCCAGTCGGATGCGGGGCCCTTCTTCGTTCGTCGGTGGTACTGATATGTTGGCGCTCATGTCGTCATCTGCTCCGACGCGTGCCCGATCCGCTGGCTTCCTGGCAGCGGCCGCAGTCGTGATCGCCCTCTGGGCTCCGGTGGCTGCCGTCACCGGGCTGCCGTTCGCGGTGGCCGCCGGCGCGAGCGGCGTGGGTCTCAGCGCGCTGGCCGGCATGGTCGATCGCGACGACCGCCGAGCGCCGGGTGCCTTCCTCGTCTGTCTGGCGATCGTCGGCGTCGCGCTCGTCCTGCACGTCACACGCTGAGACGGGCGAGCGACTTCTTCGGGTCGCCACGGTGACGGACGGGAGGCACGGAGCGGACCCGTCACGGGCCTCCCGTCCGGACGGGGCGGGTCCTAGACGGAGCGACCGGCGTCGCTGTCGCGGCCGCCGAAACCACGGCCGCTCTCGTCGGCGAGCGAGTAGAGGCTGAGGACGTTGCCGTCGGGGTCGCGGGCGTCGAACCAGTCGACGGCTCCGTCGACGCACTCGATCGGTCCGACGTCGATGCCGAGGGCCGCGATGCGCGCGTGCTGGGCGGCGACGTCGTCCACGCCGAAGCGGACGATGACGGGGTTGTCGTCGGCGTCGGGGTCCTCGAGGAGCTGGATCCAGATGCCGCCGACCTCGTACTCGGCGACGCCCTCGGTCGGTTCGAGGTCGGGCTCGAGCCGTTCGAACACCGCGCCGTACCAGAGGCAGGAGGCCTCGAGGTCGGTGACGGGCAACCCCACGGTCACGCTCGTGATGTCCATGTCTCATCATGGTCCGTCGATGCCGGGCGCGTCGAGGGGTAGGGCATGCTGGGGGCATGGCGACGCTGCGCGAACGGGTCACGGCTCCGGCTCACCTCGACTTCCCCGAGCCGGTCGGCGGGCTGACGTTCCGGCCGGCCACCATGGCGGACCTGCCGGCCGTGCACGGCATCGCCCTCGAGTCGGCGGCGGTCGACGAGCCGCACGCGCATCCCTCCACAGAGGACTTCGTGCACCGGCTGTCCACAGAAGGGCTCGACCCCGAGCGTGACACGGTCGTCGGGATCGATGCTGACGGTCATGTGCACGCGTACGCCATCGTCATCCCGGTCCCGACCAGGGACACCGCTGCCCGGATCCTCCTGGGCGGCTCGGTGCGACCCGCGTACCGCGGACAGGGCATCGGCCGACGGGTGCTCGCCTGGCAGACCGCACGGGCCCGACAGCACCTCGCCGGGCTCGACCTCGATCTGCCCGGTGCCGTCGACCTCACTGCTCCGCAGGGATCCTCCGCGCTCGCGCTGGCCGCACGGGCCGGACTCCACCCGGTGCGCACCTGGGTCGACATGCAGGTCGTGCTCGATGGTGACGAGCGCGCTGCGGAACGGGACCGCCTGCCGTCGCTGCCGGACGGCCTCGTGCTGCGTGCGGCGACCGGAGACGACATCGAGCCGATGCGGGCTGCCAAGAACGACGCCTTCCGCGACCACTGGGGCTCCCAGCCGATGGTCGAAGCGGACTGGCGCGGGTACCTCACCGCCGAGAAGAGCCGGCTGGACCTGTCTCGCGTGGTCGTGGACGAGCAGGGGGACGTCCTGGCGTTCACGGTGGTCGAGTCCGACCCCGGTGCCTTCGCTGCCCGCGGACGGAGCTTCGGGTACATCCACTGGGTCGGCGTCGTCCGTCGAGCACGCGGGCGGGGCCTCGCACCGCTGGTCGTCCGGGCCACCCTCGACGCCCTGCGCGACGCCGGACTGTCCGCGGCGTCACTCGAGGTCGACGCCGAGAACCCGAGCGGTGCCGTGGCGCTCTACGAACGACTCGGGTTCGTCGGCGGGAGCGCCACGATCACGACCTCGATGGCGCTCTAGGCCCCACCCGCGGATCTCGATACCCGCGGGTACCCCTGTTCTGGGTCCAGTCAGAACCCCTCCGGCCCCTCCTTCTGGGACTGCTCGGCGGCCGGGCGCCGGACGTACCGTGGTTGAGCGCCGCAACCCTGGCGGCGCCCATCGATCCACGCCGATCCGTCGCGCGCGCAAGCAAGGAGGTACAGGGCACATGGCAACCCTGTCCGAGATCCTGATCCTCAACGGCGCCCTCCCGATCGAGTACCTCGACGCGATGACCGGTCACGAAGACGTCGACGAGCAGGCGATCCGCTCACTCGTCGAGCAGGGCGTCGTGAGCGAGGCGCAGTACATCACCGCGCGTGCGGCGTCCCACAACTCCAAGACGGTCCCGCTGACCGACTACCCGGTGGACGGCACGGCCGTCTCGGTGCTCCCCGCGCCGCTGTGTCGCCGGCACGCGGTACTCGGCATCGGGTTCGAGGGCGAGACCCTCGTGCTCGCCATGGTGAACCCGGCGAACGTCCTGGCGATCGACGACGCCCGCACGGCGTCCGGCCGGCCGATCAAGCCGCTGCAGGTGGACGAACGGGACCTGCTGTCGGCGTTCGACCGGTACCTGCGGGCCGACGACGAGCTCAACGACCTCACCTCGTCGCTCGAAGAAGAAGCACGGACCACCGAGCACCAGGCCGACATCGGTGACGGCTCGCTCGACGACGTCCCGATCGTCCGCTTCGTCAACCTGCTGGTCTCGCAGGCGATCCAGGACCACGCGTCCGACATCCACATCGAGCCCGGCGAGCACGAGGTCCGGGTCCGCTACCGCATCGACGGTGTCCTGCACGAGATGACCCCGGCGCCCAAGAACATCCAGAACGGCGTCATCAGCCGGCTCAAGATCATGAGCGACATCGACATCGCCGAGCGGCGGAAGCCCCAGGACGGCCGGATGTCCGTCCGGCACGGCGGCCGACAGATCGACCTCCGCGTCGCGACGCTGCCGACGGTGTGGGGCGAGAAGGTCGTCATGCGCATCCTCGACAACACGAACACGTCGTTGACGCTGAAGGACCTCAACCTGCTCGACCGGAACGCCGCTGCCTACCAGCGCTCCTACTCGAAGCCGTACGGCATGATCCTGGTCACCGGCCCCACCGGTTCCGGCAAGTCGACCACGCTCTACACGACCCTGAACGCGGTCGCGAAGCCCGAGATCAACGTCATCACGGTCGAGGACCCGGTCGAGTACCGGATGGCGGGTGTCAACCAGGTGCAGGTCAACCCGAAGGCCGGACTGACCTTCGCATCGGCGCTCCGCAGCATCCTCCGCTCCGACCCCGACGTCGTCCTGCTCGGTGAGATCCGTGACCACGAGACCGCCCAGATCGCGATCGAGGCGTCGCTGACCGGCCACCTCGTGCTCTCCACCCTGCACACCAACGACGCCCCGTCCGCGATCACCCGGCTCACCGAGATGGACATCGAACCGTTCCTCGTCGGGTCCGCACTCGACTGCGTGGTCGCCCAGCGTCTGGCCCGCAAGCTCTGCGACCGGTGCAAGGCCCCCGCGTTCTACGAAGCCGAGCAGCTGCACGCCCTCGGGTTCCTCGACAGCGCCGCCGCCGAGGTGCCGGACTTCTTCGCGCCGATCGGCTGCTCCGTCTGCTCGAACACCGGGTACCGCGGCCGCATCGCCCTGCACGAGGTCATGACCGTGTCCGAGGAGATCGAGCGCCTCGCGGTGTCCCGGGCCTCGAGCGCCGAGATCAGCCGCGTCGCCCAGGAGCAGGGCATGCTCACCCTCCGCATGGACGGGTGGGAGAAGGTCAAGCTCGGGCTGACGAGCGTCGACGAGATCCTGCGCGTGGTCGCGTAGGCGTGGAGGACGGACAGATGACGGACTCCGTGTACGACCTGACCCCTGCCGACGACGAGCCCGTCGACGGTTGGCACCCCGGGACGCCCGGCCTGGAGGTCGGTGGCCGCCGGGCCGCACGCCTGGCGCAGGCCGCGCAGCAGCACGTCGTGCAGCAGCACCCCGTGCAACCCGCCGAACCCGGCACCCCGGACGCAGGCGCCGCACCCGCGGTGCCGGCCACCCCCGTCTACGACCTGAGCGACGACCTCGCCGGCTGGGGTGCCCCGAGCGGCGCACCCGTCGCCGTCCCGGTCGCCCAGCCGTACGCTGTGCCGGCCACCCCGCCCGCGGCGGTGCCGCCCTCGACCGCGAGCTACGGCTACGCACCGGACTCCGCCCTCGGGTACCAGGCGACCGAACGGCTGCCGGTCGTGCCCGCGGTCGTGACCACGAGCCTCCAGGCCGTCACCGCACCGCCGGTGCCGATGGCCGCGCCGTCCGGCAGCGCCGAGATCAACTTCACGCGCCACGCGCGGGAAGACGCCGACGCCGACCTCGTCACCGCACTCGCCCAGGTCGTCTACCAGGGTGCGTCCGACCTGCACGTCACCGCCGACGCGCCGCCCACGGTCCGCGTCGACGGCTCGCTCCGTCCCGCCGTGCCGGGAGGCCCGTGGGCGCGCAACAAGGTCATCGCAGCCCTCAAGACCCTGATGTCCGCCGAACAGGCGGCGCAGTTCGACCAGGAACAGGAACTCGACTTCGCGTACTCGCTGTCGCCCGAGTTCCGCTTCCGCGTGAACTACTACCAGCAGCGCGGCAACTGGGGCGCGGCCTTCCGCATCATCCCCACGAAGATCAAGACCCTCAAGCAACTCGGCATCCCCGAGCACGTGGGGGAGTTCGCCAAGCTGCCGCGCGGCCTCGTGCTCGTCACCGGCCCGACCGGATCCGGCAAGTCCACCACCCTCGCCGCGCTCATCGACCTGGTCAACGAGACCCGGGCCGACCACATCGTGACGGTCGAGGACCCGATCGAGTTCATGCACGAGCACAAGAAGGCGATCATCAACCAGCGCGAGGTCGGCGCGGACACGCAGTCCTTCGCCCGCGCGTTGAAGCACGTGCTGCGCCAGGACCCGGACGTCATCCTCATCGGCGAGCTCCGCGACCTCGAGACGATCTCCGTCGCCCTCACCGCCGCCGAGACCGGCCACCTGGTGTTCGCCACCCTGCACACGCAGAGCGCTCCCGGCACCATCGACCGCGTCATCGACGTGTTCCCGCCGCACCAGCAGGGCCAGATCCGCACCCAGCTCGCCGCCACCCTCGAAGGTGTCGTCTGCCAGACCCTCGTCCCCAAGGCCAACGGCACCGGCCGCATCGTGTCCACCGAGATCATGAAGACGACGCCCGCCATCGGCAACCTCATCCGTGAGGGCAAGACGTACCAGATCACCTCGGCCATGCAGGCCGGGCGCGACGCGGGCATGCACACGATGGACCAGGACCTGGCGGAACTCGTCAACGTCGGCACCATCACCCGCAAGGCGGCGCTCGAGAAGGTGCACGACCTCGAGGGCTTCGACCGACTGGTGCAGCGCGTCGAGTCCCCGTCCGACGCGTCCGCCGACGCCATCGCCGCGAGTGGGATCGACTTCGGCGACAAGTTCTCCGGAGGCTACTGATGTCCCTCGCATTCGACTACCGCGGACGGGACGGCGCGGGGAAGCTCGTCAAGGGCCGCGTCGACGCCGCGTCCGAAGGCGCCGTCGTCCAGCGCCTGCGCGGCATGGGCGTCTCGCCGATCGCCATCACCGAGGCGAAGGCCGGCACGGGGCTGCAGACCGAGATCAAGATCCCGGGCTTCGAGAAGGGCGTCGGGCTCAAGGACCTGGCGATCATGTCGCGGCAGGCGTCGACGATGTTGTCGTCGGGGTTGTCGCTGCTGAAGACGCTGAGCATCCTGGCGGACCAGACCGAGAACAAGAAGCTCAAGGTCATCCTCAGCAAGGTGCGCGACGAGGTCGAGCAGGGTGTCTCGTTCTCCGATGCCGTCGGCAAGTACCCGGTCGACTTCCCGCCGATCATGATCAACATGATCCGCGCGGGGGAGACCGGTGGGTTCCTCGACCAGGCCATGGACTCGATCGCGACGAACTTCGAGAAGGAGCACAAGCTCCGGTCGACGATCAAGTCGGCGATGACCTACCCGGTCGTGGTGCTCTGCATGTCGCTGGCATCCGTCGTGATCATGCTCGTGTTCATCGTGCCGATCTTCCAGGACATGTTCTCGAGCCTCGGCGGCCAGCTGCCGCTGCCGACGATGATCCTCGTGCAGCTGTCGCACGCGATGCGGTGGGGTGCGCCGGTGCTCGCCGTCGTCATCGCCGTCGGGTGGTTCTGGTACCGGGCGAACAAGAACACCGAACGTTTCCGCGCATTCCGCGATCCGATCATGCTGCGTCTGCCGATCTTCGGTTCATTGACGAAGAAGATCGTCATCGCTCGGTTCGCGCGGAACTTCTCGAACATGATCGGTGCGGGCGTGCCTATTCTGCAGGCCTTGAAGATCGTCGGTGAAGTGTCGAACAACTTCGTCGTACAGAAAGCCCTCGACCGCGTTTCCGAAAGCGTGCGGAAAGGCGAATCCATCGCGGAACCGCTGGCGCAGGAGAAAGTTTTCCCGACGATGGTGGCGCAGATGGTCGCGGTCGGTGAAGACGCCGGATCGCTGGAGACCATGCTCGAGAAGATCGCCGTGTTCTACGACTCGGAGGTGGAGTCCACCACGGAGGCGCTGACCTCGCTGATCGAACCCCTCCTCATCGCCTTCCTCGGCGTCGTGGTCGGCGGCATGATCATCGCGCTGTACCTCCCGATCTTCCAGATCACGTCACTGGTGCACTGAGGCGAACTCAATCGCCGCACCCCCTCGACGGGGGTGAGGCGATGCTTTCTGTCCCCGATTCTGGGGGTGTTTCCCTGCGGCAATGACCCCCGTTCTCGGGATTCCGACCGGGAAATGCGCCCAATACGCTGATGGCCGGCGACGAGCACAAGCCGGAACCGCACCACCCCACCATTTCCCGGATGAAGGAAAAACAATGTACTTCCGTCTCATGGGCAAGCTTGACGCTCGCCGCAAGGGTCTCCTCAACGAGAACGAGAAGGGCTTCACCCTGATCGAACTCCTGGTCGTCGTGATCATCATCGGCATCCTCGCCGCGATCGCGATCCCCGTGTACCTCAACGTGCAGAACAACGCGAAGGACGCCTCGGTCAAGTCCGACCTGGCCAACGCGAAGACCTCGGTCATCGCGTTCCAGACCGACAAGAACGGCAAGCTGCCGACCAACACGGAGTTCGACGCGCCGGCGACGATGCAGCCCTACGGCTGGACCAAGAGCGCCGACACGAAGTTCACCTACAAGCCGGCCGCGACGGGCTCCTCGTTCACGATCTGTGCCGTTGGAGCCACCTCGAAGGCATTCCAGCTGAGTGACACGGACGCAGCTGCGCCGGTCGCTTCCTGCTGACCGTAGCAACGACGTGAAGGGCGGTTCGTCGGACGACGGACCGCCCTTTTGCGGACCACGCCAGCTGAACGAGCGGAGGAGGTGACCATGATCCAGCGACTACGACGCGTCCTGCGCCCTGTCGACGCCACCGAGCGTGAGACCGGCAGCAGCATCATCGAGGTGATGGTCGCGATGATGGTCTTCGCCGTCATGTCCGTCGGCATCGCCTACGGCATCGCGAACACGCTCCAGCTCACCCAGACCAGCCGTGGACGCGAGACCGCCGTGGCTTTGGCCTCGCAGGACATCGACATGCTGCGCCAGACCGCGGCGGCGACGACGACCGGCATCTTCGACGTCGTCAGCGCGCGCGGTGACGACAACTCCTCGACCATCGGCGGGCTGACGTACCAGGTCGACCGGAAGGTGTCCTGGGTCCAGAGTGACGGCGCGAGCGGCGCGTGCGGCACGTCCAACGGCAAGCTCGCGTACAAGAGCGTCGTCGAGACGGTGTCGTGGCCGAATCCCCGCGGAGGCTCGAGCTCGACGTCCGTCACCTCCGCCATCGCTCCGAGTGACGCCGTCACCGACCCCGGCTACGGCACGATCATCATCTCGGTGGCCGATGCGTCGGGTGCGCCATACCCCGGTGTCACCATCAGCGTCACGCCCGTCGGGGGCGGGACGGGGTCGGCGCTGACGAAGAGCCCGCTGCCCACGGACGCGCAGGGCTGCTCCTACGCGGTCAACGTCGTGCAGGGTGACTACACGGTCACCGCGAACACGCCCGGTGGCATCGACACCGACCAGCAGCAACCCTCGAAGCAGTCGCCGATCTCGGTCACGGCCGGGGCCAGCGCACCGGTTCCGTTCGTCTACGACCGGGCGAGCACGATGCGCTTCCAGTACGCACCGACGTACAACGCCACGGTGCCGACGAACATGGTGACCACGCTGTCCAGCTCGGTCGGCGGTCTCGATCCCGTGTCGCCGTGGGACACGACCAGCAAGACGGTGCAGATCACCTCGACGACGGTCCCGAGCCCGTCCGCGGCGGTGTTCCCCTTCACGTCGGGGTACACCGTCCTCGCCGGTCCGTACTCGAACAGCCTCGACGGCACGAAGAACTGCCTGAGTCCGAGCCCCGCGTCGTGGACCACCCCGAACTCGACGGGCAACGTCGGCGTGGGCACGGCGGTGGTACCGGCGCCGGCGGGCAGCCCCTCGGATGCGCCGGTGATGATGGGGGTCGCCACGGTCAAGGGCGTCAAGGGCCGTTACCTCACCGCCGTCTCGTCGTCGACACCCGGCCCCGGGGACCCCGGGTGCGCGGCGGGCATGACGATGAAGTTCCCGGTCGCCGGTGCCGACGTGGCCACCATCGCACTGCCGTTCGGCACGTGGACCATCTCGTCCGGAACCACCTTCGGGTCGACGACGAAGAACGAGATCGCCTCGAACGCCTCGAACGTCGCCCCCGTCACCAACGGTTCCGTCAACCGGAAGACCGCCCTGGTGATCATCAGCTACGACAACACCCTCACTCTCGACCCCCGGGGGCAGATCCGATGACACGGTTCCTCCGACGGCTGCACCGCGGTCAGTCCGGCATCAGCCTCAGTGAGCTCCTCGTGTCGATGAGCGTCGCCTCCATCATCATCATCGCGGTCGGCGGGTTCTTCGTGGCCACGCTCCGAGCAGGCTCGACGAACTCGACGTCCGACCAGAACTCGCGGGTCGCGTCGAGCGTCATGAACTCCGTCACGCGCTACGTGCACGCCGCCAGCCTGCTGCCGAAGGCCGACGGGTCGTCCGTGCCGGCCGTCGTCGAGGCGACCCCGACGAAGCTCACCTTCACCGCGTTCATCAACCTGGACGGGAACACCACGGACAAGCCGGTGCTCGTCCGTTACTCGCTCAACAGCGCTCAGCGGGTCGTGTTCGACCAGTGGGACGGCACGGCGACGAACGGCTTCTACTCCTTCCCGGCGCCCACGCAGACGCCGACCAGGAGCCTGGTGATCGGCGGGCCGATCGCGTCCCCGACCAGTGACGGGGACGCGCTCTTCACGTACCTCGGGGCCGACGGGAAGGCCGTGGCTGCTCCCGCGTCCGGGATCGTCCCGACGACCGGCCTCGGGAGCATCCGGGCGGTGCAGGTGAACCTGGAACTCGGATCGACCACGGCCGGCAAGCCGGCGAACACGCACCTCCAGAACACCCTCTACCTGTTCAACGTCGTCTACGGCACGTCCGTGGGAACGACGCCGTGATCCGCCGGCTGATCCGGACACTCCGGCGGACGCACGAGGACGAGCGCGGCGTCGTCCTCGCCAACGTGCTGATCTTCGGCACGGTGATGATGCTCCTCGTCGCGACGATGATCGCCGTCTCGACCTCCGGCGCTGTGAAGTCCGCCGCCGACCGCAACTTCCAGAACGCCATGGCGGCCGCGTACGCAGGCCTCGCCGACTACCAGGCGAAGCTGTCGAACGACAACGGGTACGCGTTGTACGGCAACACGAACGCCCAGTTCAGCAAGGCGACCGGATCCTCGTTCACCGGCAACGACTCGAACATCGCCTTCACGAACACCGGGACCCAGTGGGCGCCGGTGATCGGGTCATCAGACCAGTCCTTCCGCTACGAGGTCGACAACTCGGACTACTCGGCGAAGGGCGTCCTCCGTGTCCGCGTCACCGGGAAGTCCGGTGCGAGCGTGCGTTCCCTCGTCGCGAACCTCAAAGGGGACGGGTTCATCAACTACCTGTACTTCACGAACTACGAGTCGTCGAACCCTGCGCTCACGGGGTCGTCGTGCATGACGGCGTACCAGTGGCAGACCGCTGTCAGCGGCAAGTGCTCGCCGGTGCAGTTCGCCGGCAGCGACGTCCTGAACGGACCGATCCGGACGAACGACGTGTTCACCGCGGCGTGCTCGACCACGTTCACGAGCTCGGTCGAACAGCACGACGCCACCGTGCGGTCCTCCGGCGGCGGCTGCAACGGGGTGTTCAAGGGTGGGGCGCCGTCCACCGTGCCCTACCTCGGGCTCCCCGCGCTGAACTCCAACATGTCGCAGGAGACCCGTACTGACATCCCTGCGACGGTCCCGCGGCCGGGGTGCCTCTACACCGGTCCGACCCGTGTCTCCTTCCTGGGGAACGGGAACATGACGGTGTGGTCGCCGTGGTCGAAGGCGACGCAGGTCAAGGTCTCGAGCTCGACCGGGGAGGTCACGAAGAGCGACGACATCGCGAAGGCGGCGTCGCTCTGCGGGACCATCGACGCACTGCAGAGCGCGGCGGGTGCCACCATCCCGACCCTGCCCGCGAACTTGATGTACGTGCAGGACATCCCGTCGGCGGCGAACAACGTGAACACCTGGCCGGCTGGCACGATCCCGTCGAAGTACTCGAACACGTACTGCTCAACCGCGGTCACCGTCCAGGGCGGGAAGGCGTCGACGAAGTCGAACCAGCCCTACAGCAACGGTCAGGGCTTCCCGGCCACGAACGAGTGGATCAACACCGGTTCCGCGAACAACTACCGCACCGGTTCGGTGTCGGACACGTACTCCTGCACGGCCGGCGACCTCTTCGTGAGCGGTGGGTTCTCCGGCGCGATGACGATGGTCGCGTCGGGGACCATCTGGGTCACCGGGGACATCACGTACAGCGACCCGACGAACGACATCCTCGGCCTCGTCGGACAGAACGCGGTCGAGATCTACAACCCTGCGCAGTGCTCCGCGTACCCGACGTCGTTCGGAACGGTCGACTACTCGCGCTGCACCAGCGGCGGAGTCGGCCTCCTCAACCGCGGCTACGGTGCCAAGATCACCATCAGTGCCGCGATCGCGAGCAACGCGGGCACGTTCTGGAACCAGAACTACGACATCGGTTCGCAGCTCGGTGTCCTCAAGGTCATCGGCTCGATCGCACAGAACTGGCGTGGTGCAGTCGCGACGACCGGTGGCACCGGATTCGTCAAGAACTACGTGTACGACCAGCGCCTCCTCACCACGGCCCCGCCGAAGTTCCTCCAGCCGGTGTCGACCTCGTACGGTGTCACGACCCAGGTCGAGGTGCAGTCCGCGTACAAGACCGACGGCTCGTGTGCCACGACCACGACCGGGGTGTGCCGATGACCGCGGCCACGACGGACCTCACTCCGCTCGTCGTGGTCTTCAGCGGGATCCTCGGCATCGTCATCGGTTCGTTCCTCAACGTCGTCGTCTACCGGGTGCCCGCCGGCCGATCCGTGGTGGCCCCCGCGAGCGCCTGCCCGCAGTGCGGCCACGCCATCCGCCGTCGGGACAACGTCCCGGTCCTGTCGTGGTTGGTCCTCCGCGGTCGCTGCCGTGACTGCGGGGCGCCGATCTCGGTGCGCTACCCGGCTGTCGAACTGGGCACCGGCCTGCTCTTCGCCCTGGTCGCCGTCGTCGCGTCCCCGGCGACGACCACCACCGCGCGGGACACCACGGGGGCGGTGCTCGTGTTCGTCGGGCTCCTCTTCCTGATGGCCGCGAGCGTCGCGCTGGCGTTGATCGACCTGGACACCCACACGTTGCCGAACGCGATCGTGTACCCGGCTGCCGCCGTGCTCGTCGTCGTGCTCCTCGGCGCCTCCGTCGCGGACGGCGACCTCTTCCCGTTCCTGCGTGGTCTCATCGGCGCAGCCGTCCTGGGGGGCGCCTACCTGGTCCTCGCTCTCGCCGTGCCCGGCGGGATGGGGCTCGGCGACGTGAAGTTGGCAGTCGTCCTCGGACTCGTGCTCGCGTACCTCGGATGGGGACCCCTCGCAGTGGGAGCTTTCGGCGCGTTCCTCGTCGGCGGTACGGTCGCGATCGTGCTCCTCGCGCTCGGTCGTGTGCAGCGGCGGGGCGGGATCCCCTTCGGGCCGTCGATGCTCGTCGGAGCGTGGCTCGGGATCGCCTTCGGAGCGCCGCTCTGGCAGGGCTACCTGGGGTTCCTGGGCCTCGCCTGACCGCTTCGACACTGACTCCCTGACCCGACCGAACCACACCAGAACCGAGAGCAGCAGCATGAGCAAGAGCATCGTGGGCGTCGACATCGCCGGATCGTCGATCCGTGCCGTCGAGGTGGCTGACGCGGACCGTGCGCGACCGACCCTGGTCCGGTTCGCCGAGGTGCCGACACCGGAGGGTGCCGTCAGCCGCGGCGAGGTCCTCGAACCGAACACGGTGGCGGCAGCGCTCCGGCAGCTCTGGAGCGTCGGGCGGTTCCGGTCGAAGAACGTGGTGCTCGGGATGGGCAACCAGCGTGTCCTGTCCCGCGACCTCACGGTCCCGCAGGCGCCTCTCGCGCAGATCCGCGAGAGCTTGCCGTTCCAGGTGCAGGACATGCTCCCCGTGCCGGTCGGTGACGCGATCCTCGACTTCTACCCGACCTCCGAGAGCCAGAGTGAGAACGGCCCCGTGGTGCACGGCTTGCTCATCGCCGCGATCAAGGACGCCGTCCTCGCGAACGTCCGCGCGGTCCAACTGGCCGGGCTGAACCCGGTCGGTGTGGACCTCATCCCGTTCGCCCTGACGCGGGTGCTGGTCGGCCGACAAGGACGTCCGGGAACCGTGGCGCTCGTCCAGCTGGGGGCCGACACCACCAGCGTCGTGCTCGCGACGAACGGCATCCCCCAGTTCGTGCGGATCATCCCGAGTGGCGGGAACGACATCACCAAGACGCTGTCAGGGCGGATCGAGATCCCGTTCGACCAGGCGGAGGCCGTCAAGCGGCACCTCGGCCTGGGCTCCGGCGGTCGGACGGTCGACGATGCGCGTGCCGTCGCGGCGACCCACGACGCGGCCAGTGAACTCATCGCGAGCCTCCGGAACACGATCAACTACTTCGCGAACACCCGACCGTCTGAACCGGTCAGCCAGATCGTCCTCGTCGGTGGCGGGGCACGGCTCATCGGTCTCCGCGAAGCCCTCGCAGAGCAGACACGCCTCCCGGTCGACCTCGGGAGTGCCTTCACGGGGGTGGCGACGGCACGGTCCCTCCGACCGGAGGACGTCGCCGACCACGGCGACGCGATCAGTGTCGCCTTCGGACTCGCAGTCGGGAGCAGAGCCGCATGACCAGCGCGCAGAACAGACCGTTGACCCTGCCCTTCTCGAAGCGGGCGCGGCCATCCGGCGACGCGGCGTCCACGCCCGTGCGGCAGAGCGTCCCGAAGAAGCGGCCAGCGGTGTCCGGGTCGGCGATCCGGGAACCCCGTGTCAACCTGTTGCCGACCGAGGTGCACGTCGATCGCCGGGAGCGGACGACAGCTCGACGCGCCTGGATGGGTGTCCTCGTGGCCCTCGCCGTGGTCGTCCTCGCGACCGGGGCTGCCATCGCCCGCCAGATCGACTCCGCCTCGTCCCTCTCCGCTGCGCAGGAGGCGACGTCGTCCCTGCTCGCGCAGCAGCAGCGCTACTCCGAGGTGCGGAGCGCTGAGGCCGACACCAAGGTCCTCCAGTCCGCCCAGGCTGTCGGTGGGTCGACTGAGATCGACTGGGACTCGACGCTGTCCGGCATCCGTGCGGTGCTCCCCGAGGGCGTCAGCATCTCGGCGATGACGATCGACTCCGCCAGTCCGACCCAGGCCTTCGAGCAGTCGAGTGTCCCGCTCCAGGGCCAGCGGGTCGCGACACTCTCGCTCACCCTGCGAACCGCGACGATCCCCTCCGTCCCGGACTGGAACGACCGACTGTCCACCCTCCCGGGCTACGCCGACTCGACGATCGCCTCGATCTCCCTGAACGCAGACACCGGTGAGTACAGCGCGGTGGTGCAGGTCAACCTGGACGCCGACGCGTACGACGGCAAGTACACGAAGGCGGACGACTGATGAACAAGAACAAGCTCTCGCTCGTCATCGCACTCGTGATGACGGTCGCCGTGCTCGCCGGCGGGTGGTTCCTCGGTGTCCAGCCACAGCTCGCTCAGGCTGCCGCCAACGGCACCCAGCAGGAGACGATCGACAGCACGAACCGGACGAACCAGCTGGAGCTCGCTCGGTTGGCCAAGGCGGCCGACTCGCTGAGCACGACGAAGTCCGAACTCGCGACACTGCGGGCTTCCGTTCCCGCGGCCATGGACACGACGCCCTTCCTCAAGGCGCTGGACGGCTACGCGTCGGCTGCCGGGGTCGTCGTCACGACGATCACCCTCGGCGATGCCGCACCCTACGAAGCGCCGGCCGCCGCCGCTGCTCCGTCGGACGCGTCCTCGGCGACGCCCTCGGCGACACCGAGTGCCACCCCCAGCCCGACCAGCAGCCCGTCGGCCATTCCGGCCGTCCCCAGCGCGCCCGCACCGCTCACCGACGCGGCGATCACGGGTACGGACTTCACGGTGATCCCGGTCACCGTCGCCGTCACCGGCTCCTACGACCAGGCACTCGCCTTCACGAAGTCCGTCCAGACCGGTGAGCGTCTGTTCCTCGTGAACCGCATCGCGGCCACTGACGTCGACGAGAGCGGTCCTCCGATGACGAGCCAGGCGTGGTCGCTGTCCGGATCCGTGTACGTCCTCAGGGGCACCTCGGACGACGCCGGCAAGTAGCCGGACGGACCGCCCCCACCACCCCCGCACCGGGGCCGCCCCGCCACGCCGCTCGCACTTCCGCCACGCCGCCGGCCACGTTTACGATGCTGCTCGGGCCCGCGCTCGCGGCCGCCCATCTCCCTCTCGGACGCCCGCGAAACGGGTGCTCCTCGTCGTGCCCGGAGTCGCGCGTGTTCGTCGGTGTCATCGAGTTCCTCGGCTGGTTCGGAGCAGGAACCGTCCTCGCCGGTTATCTGCTCTTCTCGCTCGGCAAGATCCCGAACGGCCCGGTGTACCAGCTGTTCAACCTCGTCGGAGGGATCGCCGTCGCCGTCAACGTGGCCGCTCACCACGCGGTGCCGTCGACGATCGTCAACGGCATCTGGGCGGTCGTCGCAGCCGTGGTCCTCGTCCGGATGGGTCTCCGCCGGCGCCGGAGCAGCACGAGTGGGGAGCCCACTGCCCGCTCCACCGACCTCCACGCCGAACTCCCGACGACCACGGCGGTCCTGCCGGTGATCGGCCCGGCACTGCGTGACCACGAGGCGGACGTCACCGCGACCCCGGAGCCGACCCCGGGCCTCCCGGCCGTGCCCGGCGACAGCACCGGAACCGGAACCGGCACCGACGCCCCCGCCCCGATGACCGAGAGCGTCCCCGTCATCACCGCGACGATCGCGCTCGCCCTCGTCCGCGCAGCCACCCAGCAGCACGCCACCCAGCAGCGCCACGCCGCCCAGCACCACGCCCCCGAGCCGGAACGCGCCGACGCCCCGTAGCCACCACCCCGACCGTCGGCGGGTGAGGGCTACGATCAGCGCATGTCCCGGTGGTTGGTGGCGACGATGACGTCCGTCCTGTTCATCGCGCTCGTCATCGCCGTGGCGGGCTTCGAAGCGCTGCTCGCCGACGCCGAGGCGATCCGCCAACCCGACGCCACCCCGTACCTCGGGCCCGGCATGGTGGTCGGCGCCGCGATCGTGGTGTTCCTCGCGACCGCGACGGGCGCCCGTGAGGGCAACCCCGGCATCACCGGTCTGGTCGCCGCCGCGACGACGTACCTGGTCATGCTCGGCGTGGGCGCGGTGGGCTACGCCCTGGTCCGGTCCGACGTCGCCGAGCTCCTGGTGTTCCCCGCGGGGTACGCCCTCAGCCCCTTCGTGGTGGGTGCGGTCGTCGTCGCTCTCCTGACCGTCGTCGGCGGCATCTCCGCCGTGCGCTGGCAGGCGAGTCATCCACAGGAGCCCCAGCAGCCACCGGTCCGTCCACAGGACTGACGGGAGGCCCGCACCACCCCCGCCTCGGCCGGTACGATTCCGGGGAAGCGCTGACCGACGCACCATGGGGGACCGATGACCGACCGAGCTGACCGCACGCCGGGCTGGGAGTCGGTGCCGGACGACGAGTCCCTGCACGGCGACCGCGCCCTGCCACCCGCCATGACGGCTGTCCAGCCGACGCCGACGCCGGGCGCGACCGGGCGGCGGCGCGGGCTGCGCCGCGGTGCGGTCGTCGGCATCGTGGCCGGGGCTGCGGCACTGGTCCTGCTCGTGGTCGCCGGGGGGATCGGCTGGTCCGTCGGATCGGACGCGCACTCGGCGGAGCGCCCGGTGCAGTCCTTCCTCGACGACGTCGAGCACGGCCACCTCGCCGACGCGCTCCGGACGGCCGGCATCGACCGTGAGAAGAGCGACGTGCTGCTGACCGACGCGGTCTACGCCCGTGTCGGCGACAAGATCACGGCGCACCGGATCACCTCGGTGGACCAGCAGTCGGACCACGCGACCGTCCGGACCGTCCTGACCCAGGCCGGGCGGATCGTCCCGGCGACGTTCGAACTCGAACGCACGGGCACCGACTGGGGCGTCTTCCCGGTGTGGTCGCTGCGGGCACCGGTGCTCGGGTCGGTGCAGGTCGCGGTGCAGGGGCCGCCTCGCAGCACCGTGCAGGTCGCGGGCGCCGACGTCCGGACCGACTCGTCCGGCACCGCTTCGCTCCGGGCGTTCCCGGGGTCGTACGGAGTGCACCTCGACGGCGGCAAGTGGTTCACCGCGACGGACTCGACGGCGCCCGTCCCGGGGTTCGGCGCGACCGGGACCCCGGTCGTGGTGGCGACGACCCTGACGGAAGCCGGGTCGACGGCGGCGTCGGCTGCGGTGGACGCATGGGTGGACGCCTGCGTGGCCGCACCGACCGCGGCTCCGGATGGCTGCAGCTTCTACGCCTACGGCGAGGATCCGGACAACACCTACACCGACCAGAAGTGGACACTCGAGTCCCGCCCGTCCGTCGCCGTCGGGGGATGGGCGTCGAAGGGGTGGGCGGTCTCGACTCGTTCGGCGGGTTCCGCGACGTTCCGCGCACAGTTCACGGGTCCCGAGGGCCGCGGCACCGCGACCGCCGGGCCGATCACCGTGCGCGCGTCCGGCTGGATCACGGGGTTCGGCGACGACGGGGCCACGTTCGTGTCCGCCGTCGGCAACGCGCAGTCCGAGTCGGGGTCCTGACGCCCCGTCCGGAGCTCGTCGCCGCCGTCACGCCGACAGCGGACGGGCCGGTCGGCGGGTTACCACGGATTGACCTCGTCTGTCACGACGGCTAGGCTCTTCTGGGTGTGCGCCTTCGGGCGCGCCCAGATCTTGCAGGCCTCCGGCCTCCCGATCACTCCATCCCCCATCTCCCTCCGCCGTCAGGCGTTGGTCCGCGTGGGATGAGGAAGCCGACGGACCGCGTCGGCCAGAGAGCACGAGCGAAGAACCAGGAGAACAGTTGCCTACCATCCAGCAGCTCGTTCGCAAGGGTCGTACGCCGAAGGTCGTCAAGACCAAGGCGCCGGCACTGAAGGCGAACCCCCAGCAGCGTGGCGTGTGCACCCGCGTCTACACGACCACCCCGAAGAAGCCGAACTCCGCCCTGCGCAAGGTCGCTCGTGTGAAGCTCTCGAACGGCACCGAGGTCACGGCCTACATCCCCGGTGAGGGCCACAACCTCCAGGAGCACTCGATGGTGCTCGTCCGCGGCGGTCGTGTGAAGGACCTCCCGGGTGTGCGCTACAAGATCATCCGCGGTGCCCTGGACACCCAGGCCGTCAAGAACCGTAAGCAGGCTCGTAGCCGCTACGGTGCGAAGAAGGGTTGAGTTAGATGCCTCGTAAGGGTCCCGCCCCGAAGCGCCCCGTCGTCGCCGATCCGGTCTACGGCGCCCCCGTCGTCAGCCAGCTCGTCAACAAGATCCTCCTCGACGGCAAGAAGGGCCTCGCCGAGCGCATCGTCTACGACGCGCTCGAAGGTGTCTCGTCGAAGAACGGCCAGGACGCCGTCGTCACGCTGAAGAAGGCGCTCGACAACGTCCGTCCGACCCTCGAGGTCCGTAGCCGCCGCGTCGGTGGCTCGACCTACCAGGTCCCGGTCGAGGTCAAGCCGCACCGTGCGAACACCCTCGCGCTCCGCTGGCTCACCTCGTACGCCAAGGGCCGTCGCGAGAAGACGATGACCGAGCGTCTCATGAACGAGATCCTCGACGCGTCGAACGGTCTCGGTGCCGCGGTCAAGCGCCGTGAGGACACCCACAAGATGGCCGAGTCGAACAAGGCCTTCGCCCACTACCGCTGGTAGTCATCCGGCACCGTCCGGGTGCCTCGGCCAAGAGCCGCGGCACCCGGACGGCCGCCACCCTCTCCTACAACTCTCCCGGAGGAACCTGTGGCACAGGACGTGCTCACCGACCTGAACAAGGTCCGCAACATCGGCATCATGGCGCACATCGATGCCGGCAAGACCACGACGACCGAGCGCATCCTGTTCTACACGGGCATCACGCACAAGATCGGTGAGGTCCACGACGGCGCTGCCACGATGGACTGGATGGCGCAGGAGCAGGAACGCGGCATCACGATCACGTCGGCCGCGACGACCTGCTTCTGGGACAACAACCAGATCAACATCATCGACACCCCGGGTCACGTGGACTTCACGGTCGAGGTGGAGCGTTCGCTCCGCGTCCTCGACGGTGCCGTCGCCGTCTTCGACGGCAAGGAGGGCGTCGAGCCCCAGTCCGAGACCGTGTGGCGTCAGGCTGACAAGTACAACGTCCCGCGTATCTGCTTCGTCAACAAGATGGACAAGCTGGGCGCCGACTTCTACTACACCGTCGACACCATCGTGAACCGCCTCGGTGCGGAGCCCCTCGTGCTCCAGCTGCCGATCGGTGCCGAGAGCTCCTTCGAGGGCATCGTCGACCTGGTCGAGATGCGTGCACTCACGTGGCGCGGTGACGCCAAGGGTGACGTCGAGATGGGTGCGAAGTACACCATCGAGGAGATCCCGGCCGACCTGGCCGACCGTGCCGCCGAGTACCGCGAGAAGCTCATCGAGCGCGTGGCCGAGGCGGACGACGCCCTCATGGAGCGCTACCTCGACGGTGACACCGACTTCTCGGTCGCCGAGATCAAGGCCGCCATCCGCGCCCTCACGGTGAGCAGCACCCTCTACCCGATCCTCTGCGGCTCGGCGTTCAAGAACCGTGGCGTGCAGCCGATGCTCGACGCGGTCATCGACTACCTCCCCTCGCCCCTCGACGTCCCGCCGATGATCGGCCACGACGTCAAGGACGAAGAGGTCGAGATCATCCGCAAGCCGGAGTCGTCCGAGCCCTTCTCGGCTCTCGCGTTCAAGGTCGCGGTGCACCCGTTCTTCGGTCGCCTCACCTACGTCCGCGTGTACTCCGGTCACATCGACTCCGGTGCCCAGGTCATCAACTCGACCAAGGGCAAGAAGGAGCGCATCGGCAAGATCTTCCAGATGCACTCCAACAAGGAGAACCCGGTCGACTCGGTCACCGCGGGCCACATCTACGCGGTCATCGGCCTCAAGGACACGACCACGGGTGACACCCTGTGCGACCCGTCCAACCAGGTCGTCCTCGAGTCGATGACGTTCCCGGAGCCGGTCATCGAGGTCGCCATCGAGCCGAACACGAAGGCCGACCAGGAGAAGCTCTCGGTCGCCATCCAGAAGCTCGCTGAAGAGGACCCGACGTTCCGCGTCGAGCAGAACGCCGAGACCGGTCAGACGACGATCAAGGGCATGGGCGAGCTCCACCTCGACATCCTCGTCGACCGCATGAAGCGTGAGTTCAAGGTCGAGGCGAACGTCGGCAAGCCGCAGGTGGCCTACCGCGAGACCCTCACCAAGATCGTCGAGCGCTACGACTACACCCACAAGAAGCAGACCGGTGGATCCGGTCAGTTCGCGAAGGTGCAGATCGCGCTCGAGCCGATGCCCGTCACCGCCGAGAAGGTGTACGAGTTCGTGAACGGCGTGACCGGTGGTCGCGTTCCCCGCGAGTACATCCCCTCGGTCGATGCAGGCATCCAGGACGCGATGCAGGTCGGCGTCCTCGCCGGCTTCCCGACCGTCGGTGTCAAGGCGACCCTCAAGGACGGCGCGGCGCACGACGTCGACTCGTCCGAGATGGCGTTCAAGATCGCCGGCTCGATCGCGTACAAGGAAGCGGCCCGCAAGGCCGGTCCCGTGCTGCTCGAGCCGATCATGGCCGTCGAGGTCCGTACGCCCGAGGAGTACATGGGCGACGTCATCGGTGACCTGAACTCGCGTCGTGGGCAGATCTCCGAGATGACGGATGCGTCCGGCGTCAAGGTGGTCCGTGCAAGCGTCCCGCTGTCCGAGATGTTCGGCTACGTTGGCGACCTGCGCTCCAAGACCTCTGGTCGTGCTGTCTTCTCCATGGTGTTCGAGACCTACAACGAGGTCCCGCGCAACGTGGCAGACGAGATCATCCAGAAGAGCACCGGGGCCTGACGCTCCCGCGTCATCCCCAGGCGAGGGTGCCCGGCGACGGGCCCCTCGCCACCAAGTAAAGTAGAGACACACACACCGCGCGCCAACAGCGCAGGACCGACCAGGTCCTGCTGGGGGCGACGCATCCGAGTCCTGAGGAGGACCCACAGTGGCCAAGGCCAAGTTCGAGCGGACCAAGCCGCACGTCAACATCGGAACCATCGGTCACGTCGACCACGGCAAGACCACGCTCACGGCGGCGATCACCAAGGTTCTGCACGACCAGTACCCGGACCTCAACGAGGCCCGCGACTTCGCGCAGATCGACAACGCTCCCGAAGAGCGCCAGCGCGGCATCACGATCAACATCTCGCACGTCGAGTACCAGACGGAGAAGCGCCACTACGCGCACGTCGACGCTCCTGGTCACGCTGACTACGTGAAGAACATGATCACCGGTGCGGCCCAGATGGACGGCGCGATCCTCGTGGTCGCCGCCACCGACGGCCCGATGCCCCAGACGCGTGAGCACGTGCTGCTCGCCCGCCAGGTCGGCGTCCCGTACATCGTCGTCGCGCTGAACAAGTCCGACATGGTGGACGACGAGGAGATCCTGGAGCTCGTCGAGCTCGAGGTCCGCGAGCTCCTCGGCTCGCAGGAGTTCGACGAGGACGCCCCCGTCGTGCAGGTCTCGGCGCTCAAGGCGCTCGAGGGCGACGAGAAGTGGGTCAAGTCCGTCCAGGACCTGATGGCCGCCGTCGACGAGAACGTCCCGGACCCGGTGCGCGCCACCGACCAGCCGTTCCTCATGCCGATCGAGGACGTCTTCACGATCACCGGTCGTGGCACCGTCGTCACCGGTCGCGTCGAGCGTGGCGAGCTGGACCTCAACTCCGAGGTCGAGATCGTCGGCATCAAGGCGACCCAGAAGACCACGGTCACGGGCATCGAGATGTTCCGCAAGCTGCTGGACAAGGCAGTCGCCGGTGACAACACCGGTCTGCTCATCCGTGGCCTCAAGCGCGAAGACGTCGAGCGCGGCCAGGTCGTCGTGAAGCCGGGTTCGGTCACGCCGCACACCGAGTTCACCGCGAACGCGTACATCCTGAACAAGGAAGAGGGCGGTCGTCACAACCCGTTCTACGCGAACTACCGCCCGCAGTTCTACTTCCGCACCACGGACGTCACCGGCGTCATCACGCTGCCCGAGGGCACCGAGATGGTCATGCCCGGTGACACCGTCGCCATGACGGTCGAGCTGATCCAGCCGATCGCCATGGAAGAGGGCCTCCGCTTCGCCATCCGTGAGGGTGGCCGCACGGTCGGCGCTGGCACGGTCGAGAAGATCATCAAGTAACTCCGGTTACCTGCGAGAGCGGGGTCGGGCCTTCGGGTCCGGCCCCGCTTCCGTTTCCCCTGCGATGCGAGCCAGCCCAGAGCCGCCAGACGCACCGGGGTACGTTCCTGCTCGGTCGAGCAGCGCCGGTGGTGTTGCATCAGGTCCGTGACACGCCTCCGCCGTTCCTCGACCAAGGGTCGTGGCTACCACCGTGTCCGCAGTGGCTCGGGGTTCTCGTACAAGGATCCCCACGGCACGACCGTGACCGACCCGGAGGTGCGGAAGCGCCTCGAGGACCTCGTGATCCCGCCGGCCTGGGACGACGTCTGGATCTCCCCGTACGAGAACGGCCACATCCTGGCCACCGGGATCGACGGTGCCGGGCGTCGGCAGTACATGTACCACCCGTCCTGGCGCGACCGGATGGACAAGATCAAGTACGACCGGGCGCTCGCGCTGGCCGAGTCCCTGCCCACGGCACGGCGGATGGTAACCCAGGACCTCCGCCGTCCGGAGCCCGACCGTCGTCGTGCACTGGCCGCGGCCTTCCGGATGCTCGACCAGGGTTCACTGCGTGTCGGGTCGGAGCGGTACGCCACCGAGCACGGCAGCCACGGGCTCTCCACGCTCCTCTGCACGCACGCACACATCTCCGGGGACGACATCGAGCTCGAGTTCCCCGGCAAGAGCCACCAGGCGTGGTCGTCGACGATCCACGACGCCGACCTGGCCCGGGTCCTGGTCGGCATGAAGCGTCGGGGGCCGACCGCGCGTCTGCTGTCGTTCCGGGAGCGCCGCGGTGACGACTGGGAGCCGGTGACGGCAGAGGACATCAACGCCTACGTCAAGGAGCGTGCGGGGGAGGACTTCACCGCGAAGGACTTCCGGACGCTGCACGGCACGGTCGCGGCGGCGGTCGACCTGGCTGAGACGGGCGTGCTGTCGAGCCAGGCGAAGCGGAAGAAGGCCATCTCGCACGCCGTCAAGGCCGCCAGCGAGGTCCTGGGCAACACACCGACCGTCGCGAGACAGAGTTACATCGACCCCAGGCTGCTCGACGCGTACGAACACGGCGAGACGATCGACCCCGAACGACTGCACGCGGCCGAGTCCGAGGTCCGGGCACTGCTCTACCGACAATGACGGGGTGGAGTCGTGAACGGTCGTCGGCGGCGCCGGGATGACGTAGCGTTGGTGGTCGTGCCCGCCCACCCCACGAGGCACGGAAGGACCCATCAGTCGTGACCGACGAGTGCATCCACGGTTTCCCCATCGAACTCTGCGACATCTGCTCCCCACGGCAGCGTGATCCGGAAGACATCATCAAGACCCCGACGCCACGGCGGACCCGCGTGACCACGTCGCTGCGGTCGACCCCGTCGACGCCGGGTGGCAAGGTCCCCGAGCAGGTCCTGCCGGCGACCCGTGACTTCGGTGCGCTGCGCGCCCACCACGTCACCCACATCGACAACCTCGCGGGCATCGTCGCCGAGGGCGCCGTCCTGGCGTCCGACCAGGCGACGCCGGCGGTCGACGTCAGCTCCGCTGCCACCCGGGAGGCGCGTGGTGCGGCCACCGCCCCCGACGGTTCCAGCGTGGCCGGCCACGTGCCGTTCACCCTCTCGCCCGACGCCCGCCGGTGGGACGAGCTCCGCTCCGGCGCGGAGGAGGACCGCTGGTCGGATGCCGCGCGTCGGACGCGTGCGACCGAGTTCGTCGTCCTCGTGGTGCCGACGACCGCCTTCGGTGCGTCCGTGATCCTGGCGGACACCGACGCCGACGACCCGGACGTGCGTTTCGCGGTCGGCCCGGATGCGGCGACGAACCTGCTCCGCCGCACCGACATCACCGACCCGTCGATGCACGGCGTGGAGCTGCTGGCCGGGCCGCGCGTGCCGCTGTCGTCCGTCGCCCTGGTGGGTGTGCCGAACGACCGCGTCCGCCAGCAGGTGAAGGCCGTCTTCGCCGAGCAGGGTGGTCCGGCCCCCCGTGTGGCGGTCTTCCCGCCGTGGTTCGTCCCGCCGCTGCCTGAGGACTGATCCCCGGATGCCGAGAACGCCCCGGACCGCACGAGCGGACCGGGGCGTTCGGCGTTCTCCGTCCGGAGGTCAGGCGTTCCGGCGACTGCGGGCGTAGAGCACGATGCCCGCGACGACGGAGACGTTGAGCGACTCGACACTGCTGTCGATCGGGACCGAGACGGTGTCCGCCGCGAGGTCCTGCAGCACGTCTGACGCGCCGGTCTTCTCGGCGCCGAGCAGCAGCGCCACGTCGCCCTCGAGCGCGCCGAGTGACTCGGGGGAGAGCGAGCCGTCCATGTCGACGTCGACGACCCGCAGGCCGGACTCGCCGAGCCAGCGGGCGACGCGCTCGCGGGTCTCGAGCAGCACCGGGACCGAGAAGACGTGCCCACGGCTGGCGCGGACCACACGGCGGTCGGCGATGGTCGCCAGGTCGCTGTCGACGAGGACCACGCCGCGGGCGCCGAGACCGACGGCGGTGCGGACGATCGCGCCGATGTTGCCGACGATCTTCACCCCGTCGAGGACCAGCACGTCGCCCGTGCCCTCCGCCAGGGCCGAGAAGCGCGCGGGTGCCGGGATGTTCGCGACGCCGAAGACCTTCGGGCGCTTCTCGCTCCGGAACACCTTGGTGAGCACCGCCGGTTCGACGAGCCGCACCGACACCTGGAGTTCGGCGCACAGGGCGGCCAGGTCGGCGGGGAACTCGCGTGTGGACTCCCCGTAGACCTCGACGAACCGGACGCCGGCGCGCAGGGCCTGCACGAGCGGCTCCTGGTCCTCGACGATCGCGGTCCGGACGGTGCCGCGCGCGGGCTTGGCGAGGTCGCTGAGCCGCTGGACAGCCGGGTCGGAGGGGTCGGCGAGCACATCGAGTTCGGGCATGTCCGAAGGCTAACAGCGGTGCTGCGGAGCCTCGGTGGTGAGCCGGACCGGCGGGCGTGACCCGAGCCTCCAGACCGGCTCCGGACAGCCGTCGGGAGGCGGTCCGGGAGGCCCGTGGCGGGCTCCTCGACACGCCGCCCAGATCGCGACACGCCCGGGTTGCACGGATGCGGGGCCTATGGGAGACTTGTCCGGTTCCGAAGTTCCGCGGGTGTTCGCGCCCGTGGGGTCACTGCTCTGACAGTGCACAACCCCCTTGTCCAGCAGGGCTGGGTTGGGCCGCAGGCAGCAGAACACGTTCGACATCCGCCAGCACCTCGGTGCGCGGGTGGCGACATGCCCACGCGTGTGCCCCGGGTACTCGCGCGGTTGACAGGAGAACAGCGGTCATCCCCTGCGGTGGAGCCGGTGGTTCACGTAAACAGCCGGGCACGCGACAGCGGAGCCCCGGCGGCGTCAGGCGGCCTGAGGGTGCGCGGCGCAGAGAGGACAGGAAAACACATGGCGGGACAGAAGATCCGCATCCGGCTCAAGTCGTACGACCACGAGGTCATCGACACGTCGGCCCGGAAGATCGTCGACACGGTGACCCGTGCCGGTGCAACTGTGGTCGGCCCGGTGCCGCTCCCCACCGAGAAGAACGTGATCCCCGTGATCCGTTCCCCTCACAAGTACAAGGACTCGCGCGAGCACTTCGAGAAGCGCACGCACAAGCGGGTCATCGACATCGTCGACCCGACGCCGAAGGCCGTCGACTCGCTCATGCGTCTCGACCTCCCGGCCGACGTCAACATCGAGATCAAGCTGTAAGGGGGCTGGAACTCATGGCGAACTCAACCAAGACCGTCAAGGGCCTCCTCGGCAAGAAGCTCGGGATGACCCAGGTGTGGGACGAGAACAACAAGTTCATCCCCGTCACCGTGATCGAGGTCGGCCCGAACGTGGTCACCCAGATCCGCAACATCGAGCGCGACGGCTACGAGGCGATCCAGATCGCCGCGGGCCAGATCGACCCCCGCAAGGTGAACAAGCCGGCCGCTGGCCACTTCGAGGCCGCCGGTGTCACGCCGCGTCGCACCCTCACCGAGATCCGCACGAACGACTCCGCGGAGTACTCGCTCGGTCAGGAGCTGACCGTCGACACGTTCGAGGCCGGCCAGAAGGTCGACGTCGTCGGCACCAGCAAGGGCAAGGGCTTCGCCGGTGTCATGAAGCGTCACAACTTCGCCGGTGTCTCCGCCTCGCACGGTTCGCACCGCAACCACCGCAAGCCCGGTTCGATCGGCGCCTCCTCGACCCCGTCGCGTGTCTTCAAGGGCATGCGCATGGCCGGTCGTATGGGTGGCGACCGCGTGACCGTCCTCAACCTCACGGTCCACGCCGTCGACGCCGAGAAGGGTCTGCTGCTCGTCAAGGGCGCCGTCCCCGGTGCTCGTGGCCGTTCCGTCTTCGTCCGCACCGCCGTGAAGGGTAAGTGATCATGGCCACCACGACCGCAACCACGATCGACGTCCTCGACGCCTCGGGCGTGAAGTCCGGCTCCGTCGAGCTCCCCGCAGCGATCTTCGACGTCGAGACCAACGTCCCGCTCATCCACCAGGTCGTCACCGCGCAGCTCGCCGCCGCGCGTCAGGGCACCCACAAGACCAAGAACCGTGGCGAAGTCCGCGGCTCGGGTCGCAAGCCGTTCAAGCAGAAGGGCACCGGCCGCGCCCGTCAGGGTTCGGTCCGCGCTCCGGAGCACACCGGTGGTGGCGTCGTCCACGGACCGACCCCGCGTGACTACTCGCAGCGCACCCCGAAGAAGATGATCGCCGCAGCTCTGCTCGGCTCGCTCTCGGACCGCGCCCGCGGTGGCCGCATCTCCGCTGTGGAGGGCTTCGTCGAGGCAGAACTGCCGTCGACCAAGACCGCTCGCACGCTGCTCGAGAAGGTCGCACCCGTCAAGCACGTGCTCATCGTGCTCGAGTCGGGCGACGAGCTGACGCTGAAGAGCGTCCGCAACCTGCCGAACGTCCACGCGCTCTCGTACGGCCAGCTGAACGCCTACGACGTCCTCCGTGCGGACGCCGTCGTCTTCAGCAAGAGCGCCCTCGACGCCTTCATCGCGTCGAAGACCGCGAAGGAGATCACCGCATGAGCGGCTTCAACAAGGACCCGCGCGACATCATCATCTCGCCGGTCGTGTCGGAGAAGAGCTACGGCCTCATCGACCAGGGCAAGTACACGTTCCTCGTGGACCCCCGTGCGAACAAGACCGAGATCAAGCTCGCGATCGAGAAGATCTTCGACGTCAAGGTCGCCGGCATCAACACGCTGAACCGTCCGGGCAAGACCCGCCGGACCAAGTTCGGGATCGGCAAGCGCAAGGACACCAAGCGCGCCATCGTGACGCTCAAGTCCGGTTCGATCGACATCTTCACGGCTGTCGGCTGAGGACCAGAGGGATAAATCATGGCTATTCGTAACTACAAGCCCACGACCCCCGGTCGTCGCGGCTCCTCGGTCTCCGACTTCGCCGAGATCACTCGTTCCACCCCGGAGAAGTCCCTGCTCCGTCCGCTGCCGAAGACCGGTGGCCGGAACAGCTCGGGCCGCATCACGACCCGTCACATCGGTGGTGGACACAAGCGCCAGTACCGCGTGATCGACTTCCGTCGTGCGGACAAGGACGGCGTCGACGCCAAGGTCGCTCACATCGAGTACGACCCGAACCGCACGGCGCGCATCGCGCTCCTGCACTTCGTGGACGGCACCAAGCGCTACATCATCGCGCCGAACAAGCTCAAGCAGGGCGACGTCGTCGAGACGGGCCCTGGCGCTGACATCAAACCCGGCAACAACCTGCCGCTGCGCAACATCCCGGTCGGTACGGTCGTGCACGCGATCGAGCTCCGCCCCGGTGGCGGCGCCAAGCTCGCCCGCTCCGCCGGCGCCTCGGTGCGTCTCGTCGCCAAGGACGGCCCCTACGCGCAGCTCCGTCTGCCGTCGGGTGAAGTCCGCAACGTCGACGCCCGCTGCCGCGCCACGATCGGCGAGGTCGGCAACGCCGAGCAGTCGAACATCAACTGGGGCAAGGCCGGCCGCATGCGCTGGAAGGGCGTCCGCCCGACGGTGCGTGGTGTCGCGATGAACCCGGTCGACCACCCGCACGGTGGTGGTGAAGGCAAGACCTCCGGTGGCCGTCACCCGGTCAGCCCCTGGGGCCAGGCCGAGGGTCGTACGCGCAAGCCGAACAAGCCGAGCGACAAGCTCATCGTCCGTCGCCGTAACGCCGGCAAGAAGCGCAAGTAGGAGTTCCGAAGATGCCACGCAGTCTGAAGAAGGGCCCCTTCGTCGACGAGCACCTGCTCCGCAAGGTCGTCACGCAGAACGAGGCCAACACCAAGAACGTGATCCGCACGTGGTCGCGACGGTCGATGATCGTCCCGAACATGCTCGGTCACACCATCGCCGTGCACGACGGCCGGAAGCACATCCCGGTCTTCGTCACCGAGTCGATGGTCGGTCACAAGCTCGGCGAGTTCGCGCCGACCCGCACCTTCCGCGGCCACGTGAAGGACGACAAGAAGGGCCGTCGCCGCTAACGCGGCGACGCAGAGGAGGAACGAAATGGTGGAGTCGATCGCACGCGTGCGACACATCCGCGTCACGCCTCAGAAGGCCCGTCGCGTCATCCAGCTGATCCGCGGCAAGCAGGCCCACGAGGCGCTCGCCATCCTGAAGTTCGCCCCCCAGGGCGCTTCCGAGCCCGTGTACAAGCTGGTCGCCTCGGCGATCGCGAACGCACGGGTCAAGGCGGACTCGACGAACAGCTTCCTCGACGAGCGCGACCTCTACGTGAGCAGCGTCTTCGTCGACGAGGGCACGACCCTGAAGCGGTTCCAGCCGCGCGCCCAGGGCCGCGCCTTCCGCATCAACAAGCGCACGAGCCACATCACGGTCGTCCTCGCGACGCCGGATGAGGCCGAGGCCGCCGCGACGAGCAAGAAGGCGAGCAAGTAATGGGCCAGAAGGTCAACCCGTACGGCTTCCGTCTCGGGATCACGACGGACCACATCTCCCACTGGTTCGCCGACAGCACGAAGAAGGGTCAGCGTTACGCCGACTTCGTGGCCGAGGACGTCAAGATCCGTCAGTTCCTGACGAAGAGCCTCGACCGCGCGGGCGTTGCCCGCATCGAGCTGGAGCGCACCCGTGACCGCGTCCGCGTGGACATCCACACGGCGCGCCCGGGCATCGTCATCGGTCGCCGCGGCGCCGAGGCGGAGCGCATCCGGAGCGAGCTCGAGAAGCTCACCAAGAAGCAGATCCAGCTCAACATCCTCGAGGTCAAGAACCCCGAGACCGAGGCCCAGCTCGTCGCGCAGGGCATCGCCGAGCAGCTCTCCGCTCGTGTCGCGTTCCGTCGCGCCATGCGCAAGGGCCTGCAGGGTGCACAGCGCGCCGGCGCCAAGGGTGTCCGCATCCAGGTGTCGGGCCGCCTCGGTGGCGCCGAGATGTCCCGCTCGGAGTTCTACCGCGAGGGCCGCGTGCCCCTGCACACCCTCCGCGCGAACATCGACTACGGCTTCTACGAGGCTCGGACCACCTTCGGTCGTATCGGCGTGAAGGTCTGGATCTACAAGGGCGACATCACGAACAAGGAGCTCGCTCGCGAGCAGGCGAACCAGCGTTCGTCGCGCCCGGAGCGTCGTGGCGGCGGCAACGACCGTCGTGGCGGCGGCCCCCGTGGCGACCGCAACGAGCGCGGTGGCGACCGTCGCGAGCAGCAGGCCCCGCAGGACGCGCCGGCCGGCGCAGGAGTTGAGGCGTAACCATGCTTATCCCCCGTCGAGTCAAGCACCGCAAGCAGCACCACCCGAAGCGTTCGGGCCAGGCGACCGGTGGCACGAAGGTCTCCTTCGGTGAGTACGGAATCCAGGCGCTCACCCCGGCCTACGTGACCAACCGTCAGATCGAGTCCGCTCGTATCGCCATGACGCGTCACATCAAGCGTGGCGGCAAGGTGTGGATCAACATCTACCCGGACCGCCCGCTGACCAAGAAGCCGGCTGAGACCCGAATGGGTTCCGGTAAGGGTTCGCCCGAGTGGTGGGTCGCCAACGTCAAGCCGGGTCGCGTGCTCTTCGAGCTCGCCGGTGTGAGCGACGAGGTCGCTCGCGAGGCACTGACCCGTGCAATTCACAAGCTGCCCCTCAAGGCACGCATCATCAAGCGCGAGGAGGGCGACGCATAATGGCGATCGGTTCCAAGGAGCTCCGTCCGACGGAGCTCGACACGTTCGAGAACGAGCGTCTCGCTGACGAGCTGAAGAAGGCCAAGGAGGAGCTGTTCAACCTCCGCTTCCAGTCGGCCACCGGCCAGCTGGAGAGCCACGGCCGTCTCCGTGCCGTCAAGCGCGACATCGCGCGCATCTACACCGTGCTCCGTGAGCGCGAGCTCGGCATCCGTGCCACGCCCGCGCCCGTCGAGACCGCCCCGAAGGCCAAGAAGTCGTCGAAGAAGGCCGAGAAGCCGGCTGAGTCGACCGAGGCCGCGACCGCCGAGGAGAACTGATGGCCACCGAAGAGAAGGACTCCGCCGCCGTCACCCGCGGCTACCGCAAGACCCGTCGTGGCTACGTCACGAGCGACAAGATGGACAAGACGATCGTCGTCGAGGTCGAGGACCGCGTGAAGCACCCCCTCTACGGCAAGGTCATCCGTCGCACGTCGAAGGTCAAGGCCCACGACGAGCAGGGTTCCGCCGGTGTCGGCGACCTGGTCGTCATCAGCGAGACCCGTCCCCTCAGCGCCACGAAGCGCTGGCGCCTGGTCGAGATCCTCGAGAAGGCCAAGTAGGCCTCGGCCCGCTTCGGAACAGGAGACAACAGTGATTCAGCAGGAATCCCGCCTGAAGGTGGCTGACAACACGGGCGCCAAGGAGATCCTCACCATCCGTGTTCTCGGCGGCTCGGGTCGTCGCTACGCCGGCCTCGGTGACGTCATCGTCGCCACGGTGAAGGACGCCATCCCCGGCGGCAACGTGAAGAAGGGTGACGTCGTCAAGGCGGTCATCGTTCGCACCAAGAAGGAGACCCGTCGTGCCGACGGCTCCTACATCAAGTTCGACGAGAACGCGGCAGTGATCCTCAAGGCTGACGGCGACCCGCGCGGAACCCGTATCTTCGGGCCGATCGGTCGCGAGCTCCGTGACAAGAAGTTCATGAAGATCATCTCGCTCGCGCCGGAGGTGCTGTAAGCCATGGCGAACATCAAGAAGGGTGACCTGGTCCAGGTCATCACCGGTGCCACGCAGGAGCGTGGCGGCGACCGCGGCAAGCAGGGCAAGGTCATCGAGGTCCGCGGCGACCGTCTGGTCGTCGAGGGCATCAACTTCGTGACCAAGCACGTCCGCGTCGGTCAGACCCAGCGCGGCTCGAAGACCGGTGGGATCGAGCAGCACGAAGCTCCGATCCACGTGTCGAACGTCGCGATCGTCGACCCGAAGACCAAGAAGCCGACCCGCGTCGGCTTCCGCAACGAAGAGGTGGAGAAGGACGGCGTCACCAAGACCGTCCGCGTCCGCTACGCCAAGAAGTCTGGTGAGAAGCTCTGATGACCGACACGACTGCCGCGACTGCTGAGAAAGTTCAGCCGCGCCTGAAGCAGAAGTACCGCAACGAGATCAAGGCGGCCCTGACCGAACAGTTCGGTTACGGGAACGTCAACCAGGTCCCCGGCCTGGTCAAGGTCGTCGTCAACACCGGTGTCGGTGAGGCCGCTCGCGACTCGAAGATCATCGAAGGTGCCATCAAGGACCTCACGGCGATCACGGGTCAGAAGCCCCAGGTCACGCTGGCCCGCAAGTCCATCGCGCAGTTCAAGCTGCGTGAGGGCCAGGCCATCGGCGCACACGTCACCCTCCGCGGTGACCGTGCGTGGGAGTTCCTGGACCGCCTGCTGTCGCTGGCGCTCCCGCGCATCCGCGACTTCCGTGGTCTGAGCGACCGCCAGTTCGACGGCAACGGCAACTACACCTTCGGTCTCTCGGAGCAGAGCGTGTTCCACGAGATCGACCAGGACCGCATCGACCGCGTGCGTGGCTTCGACATCACTGTCGTCACCACCGCGAAGACGGACGACGAAGGCCGCGCGCTGCTCCGTCAGCTCGGCTTCCCGTTCCGTTCGGGCGAGCAGACGGTCTAAGCTACTCCGGGCGGTGCGGGCCGGAGGAGTTCATCTCCTCCGGCCCGCACGCACGAAGTCACACCGATCCCGGGGAACCGCCCTGGGATCACATCGATCGTCGAGGTCGGCACTCGTGGAACGGGTGATCGAAACCGGACGAAGAACGGATACGCATCATGACGATGACTGATCCGGTCGCAGACATGCTGACCAGATTGCGGAACGCGAACTCGGCGCACCACGACGCCGTCTCGCTTCCGAGCTCCAAGCTCAAGCAGACCATCGCTGACATCCTCAAGCGTGAGGGTTTCATCAGCGAGTGGAAGGTCGAGGACGCCCGCGTCGGGCAGACCCTGACCATCGAACTCAAGTACGGCCCCGATCGCGAGCGTTCGATCGTCGGCATCAAGCGCGTCTCGAAGCCGGGCCTCCGTGTCTACGCGAAGTCGACCGAGCTGCCCCGTGTCCTCGGTGGCCTCGGCGTGGCGATCCTGTCGACCTCCTCGGGGCTCCTGACCGACCGCGAAGCCGAGCAGAAGGGCGTGGGTGGGGAAGTCCTCGCCTACGTTTGGTGATCGATCATGTCTCGTATCGGACGTCTCCCCATCGACATCCCGGCCGGAGCGACCGTCTCGGTCGACGGCCAGAACGTCGCCGTCAAGGGCCCGAAGGGCGAGCTCACGCTCGTCATCGCTGAGCCCATCCAGGCCACCGTCGAGGACAACCAGGTCCTCGTCAGCCGCCCGGACGACGAGCGTTCCTCCCGCGCGCTGCACGGCCTCACCCGGTCGCTCATCGCGAACCAGATCATCGGCGTCACCCAGGGCTACTCCAAGGGCCTCGAGGTCGTCGGGACCGGTTACCGCGTCGCCGCCAAGGGCAGCGACCTCGAGTTCGCGCTCGGGTACTCCCACCCGATCACGGTCAACCCGCCGGCAGGCATCAGCTTCGCCGTCGAGGGCAACAACAAGGTCACCGTGAACGGCATCGACAAGCAGCTCGTCGGTGAGGTCGCGGCCAACATCCGCAAGCTGCGCAAGCCCGAGCCCTACAAGGGCAAGGGTGTCCGCTACGCCGGCGAGATCGTGCGCCGCAAGGCCGGAAAGTCAGGTAAGTGATCATGGCCATCGGAACTCGTACTCGAGGCAAGAGCAAGGCGGCAGCCAAGGCCCGCCGCCACAACCGTCTCCGGAAGAAGATCACCGGGACCGAGACCCGTCCCCGCCTCGCCGTCACCCGGTCGTCACGTCACGTGTTCGTCCAGGTCATCGACGACGCGAAGGGTCACACCCTCGCCAGCGCATCGACGATGGAGGCCGACCTCCGCTCGTTCGACGGCGACAAGACCGCCAAGGCCCGTCGTGTCGGCGAGCTCGTCGCCGAGCGTGCGAAGTCGGCTGGCGTCGAGGCCGTGGTCTTCGACCGCGGTGGTAGCAAGTACGCCGGTCGCGTCGCCGCGATCGCCGACGGTGCCCGTGAAGGAGGGCTGAACCTGTGAGCGACATCGCGAACACCAACGACGACGCCGAGGTCAAGGCCGAGGCCACGACCGACGCCGAGGTCGACACGACCGCTGCGGCGCCGACCGAGGCGGACACCGCCACGGAGAGCACCGACGCTGCCGAGACGACTGACGCAGACGCCAAGGCCCCCGCGGCCAAGGAGCCTGAGGTCCCCGTCGTCGAGCGTCCCGTCGAGACCGCGGCGGGTTCGGCTTCGAACAACCGCGACTCCGTCGACAACCGTGGCCGCCGTGGTGGCGGCAGCGGTGGCGGCCGTGACCGCCAGCAGGGTGGCCGCGGCGGCAACGACCGGAGCGGGCGAGGTGGCGACAGCCAGTTCCTCGAGCGCGTCGTCACCATCAACCGCGTCTCCAAGGTCGTCAAGGGTGGTCGTCGCTTCAGCTTCACCGCTCTCGTCGTCGTCGGTGACGGCAACGGTCTGGTGGGCGTCGGCTACGGCAAGGCCCGCGAGGTCCCGACCGCCATCTCGAAGGGCGTCGAAGAGGCCAAGAAGAACTTCTTCCGCGTCCCCCGCGTCGGCAACACGATCCCGCACCCGGTGCAGGGTGAAGCCGCCGCTGGCGTCGTCCTCCTGCGTCCGGCCGCGGCCGGTACCGGTGTCATCGCCGGTGGTCCGGTCCGCGCCGTGCTCGAGTGCGCCGGCATCCACGACGTCCTGAGCAAGTCGCTCGGCTCGTCGAACACCATCAACATCGTGCACGCCACGGTCGAGGCCCTCAAGCAGCTCGAGGAGCCCCGCGCCGTCGCAGCACGTCGTGGCCTCCCCGTCGACCACGTCGTGCCGGCTCGCCTGCTGAAGGCCGAAGCAGCTGCGCGTACCGCCGCGAACGAGAAGGCAGGTGCCTGATGGCCATGCTGAAGATCACGCAGACGAAGTCCGTCATCAGCGAGAAGCAGTACCAGCGCGACACGCTCCGCAGCCTGGGTCTCAAGCGCATCGGCCGTACGGTCCTGCGTGAGGACAACGCCCAGAACCGCGGGTACGTCGCAACGGTGGCGCACCTCGTGAAGGTCGAGGAGGTCGACGCATGAGCGACGAGAAGAACGAGCGCGTCCAGATCCTGAAGGTGCACCACCTTCGTCCGGCCGCTGGCTCGAAGAAGGACCGCACCCGTGTTGGTCGCGGTGAGGGCTCGAAGGGCAAGACCGCCGGCCGTGGTACCAAGGGCCAGAAGGCTCGTTACCAGGTCAAGGTCGGCTTCGAGGGTGGGCAGATGCCGCTGCACATGCGCACCCCGAAGCTCCGCGGGTTCAAGAACCCGTTCCGTGTCGAGTACCAGCCCGTGAACCTGGACAAGATCGCGGAGCTCTACCCGAACGGTGGCGACGTCACCGTCGCGGACTTGGTCGCCAAGGGCGCCGTCCGCAAGAACGAGAAGGTCAAGGTTCTCGGTCAGGGTGACATCAGCGTGAAGCTCACGGTCACGGTCGACAAGGTCTCGGCATCCGCCGAGGAGAAGATCGTGGCGGCGGGCGGCACCGTCACCAAGTAGTCCCCCGTCGGCGGCCCGCGCATGGCGCGCGGGCCGCCGTTACGGTTTCCTTGATGGCAGGCCCGACAAGACGGCGTCGTTCGACGTGCGTCAACGGGCCACGGGGTCGGCGCTTCCGGCCACGGGCACCTCGCCCGGCTCGACCGGCCAGACCGGTCACAGAAGTTCGGAGTAACTCGTGTTCAGAGCGGTCGCGCGCATCATGCGCACCCCAGATCTTCGCAAGAAGATCGGCTTCACCCTGGCGATCATCGCGCTGTTCCGCCTGGGCTCGTACATCCCCGCACCGTTCGTCGACTACGCCAGCGTCCAGGCCTGCCTGGCGTCCGCGTCGTCGTCCGGCGGCCTCTACGACCTGATCAACCTGTTCTCCGGCGGGGCACTGCTGAAGCTCTCGGTCTTCGCGCTCGGGATCATGCCGTACATCACGTCGTCGATCATCGTGCAGCTGCTGCGCGTGGTCATCCCGCACTTCGACTCCCTCTACAAGGAGGGCCAGTCCGGTCAGGCCAAGCTGACGCAGTACACGCGCTACCTCACCATCGCGCTGGGCGTGCTGCAGTCCACCACCCTGATCACCGTTGCCCGCTCGGGCGCGCTGTTCGGCACGAGCGCCTCGGCGTCCTGCACGTCGATCATCTCGAACGACAGCTGGTACGCGATCCTGCTGATGGTCATCACCCTGACCGCCGGTACCGGCCTCATCATGTGGATGGGCGAGCTCGTCACCGAGCGCGGCATCGGCAACGGCATGTCGCTCCTCATCTTCACCTCGATCGCCGCGCAGTTCCCGTCCGCGCTCTGGGCCATCGAGCAGTCGCAGTCCTTCGAGCTCTTCCTCTTCGTGATCCTGGTCGGACTGGTGATCATGATGGCCGTCGTGTTCGTCGAGCAGTCGCAACGACGGATCCCGGTGCAGTACGCCAAGCGCATGGTCGGGCGGCGGACCTACGGCGGCAACAACACCTACATCCCGATCAAGGTGAACATGGCCGGCGTCGTGCCCGTCATCTTCGCGTCGTCGCTGCTCTACCTGCCGGCGCTGATCGCCCAGTTCAACCAGCCCTCGGACGGTTCTGCGCCGGCCCCGTGGGTGACCTGGATCCAGAGCAACCTGACCTCGGGTGACAACTGGTTCTACATGGTCCTGTACTTCCTGCTCATCGTCGGCTTCACGTACTTCTACGTCGCGATCACCTTCAACCCCGAAGAGGTCGCCGACAACATGAAGAAGTACGGCGGGTTCATCCCGGGCATCCGTGCCGGACGCCCGACCGCTGAGTACCTCGACTACGTCCTGACCCGGGTCACGCTGCCCGGTGCGCTGTACCTCGGTCTCATCGCCCTCATCCCGCTCGCAGCACTGGCGCTGTTCGGCGCGAACCAGAACTTCCCGTTCGGCGGTGCCAGCATCCTGATCATCGTGGGTGTGGGTCTCGAGACGGTGAAGCAGATCGACTCGCAGCTGCAGCAGCGTCACTACGAAGGGCTTCTCCGTTGAGCGCACGTCTCATCATCGTCGGACCTCCCGGAGCCGGGAAGGGCACGCAGGCCGGCCGGATCGCCACGTCGTTCGGCGTGCCGGCGATCTCGACCGGGGACATCTTCCGGAAGAACGTCTCGGAGGGCACGCCCCTCGGACAGCGGGCCAAGGCGATCATGGACGCGGGGGAGTACGTCCCCGACGACCTGACGAACGAACTGGTGCGTGACCGCCTGGCCGAGCCCGACGCCGTGCAGGGCTTCCTGCTCGACGGCTATCCGCGGACGCCCGCTCAGGTGGAGTACCTGGACGGGCTGCTCGCTGAGCACGGCACCGGGATCGACGCCGTCGTGCAGTTGGTTGCCGACCAGGACGCCCTGGTCGGTCGGCTCATGAACCGTGCGAGCGAACAGGGTCGCGCGGACGACAACGAGCAGACCATCCGTCGGCGCCAGCAGGTGTACCAGGAGCAGACCGCCCCGCTCGTCGCCGTGTACCAGCAGCGTGGACTGGTCGTGGACGTCGACGGCCTCGGCGGCGTCGACGAGGTCGGTGACCGGATCGCTGCGGCACTGTCCGCCCGCGGTCTCGCCGCCTCGGTCTGACCAGGCAGTCCGTGTCACGCTTCCGGAAGCCCTCGATCTACAAGACCCCCGAGGAGCTCCGCGCCATGGTGCGGCCCGGGCTCCTCACCGCACAGGCGCTCGACGCCGTGCGTGCCGCGATCCGGCCGGGCATCACCACGGGTGAGCTCGACGCGATCGCCGAGCAGACGATCCGCGACGGCGGCGGTGTGCCGAACTTCCAGTTGGTGCCCGGCTACCGCCACACCCTGTGCGTGTCGGTGAACGACGAGATCGTGCACGGCATCCCGGGTGACCGCGTGCTCGAACCCGGCGACATCGTCTCGGTCGACGCCGGTGCCGAGGTGGACGGATGGAACGGCGACAGCGCCTTCAGCACCGTCGTCCCCGGCGGCGACGCGGACACGACGGCGGCCCGCCAGAAGCTGTGCGACACCACGGAGCGGTCGCTCTGGCACGGGGTCGCCGCGCTGGCGCTCGCGAAGAACCTGCACGAGGTCGGTGCGGCGGTCGAGGATGCCATCGACGAGACCGGCGAGTGGGGCATCGTCGAGGACTTCACCGGTCACGGCATCGGTCGCTCGATGCACGAGGAGCCGCCGGTCTTCAACTACCGCGTCCGCGGCGCGGGTCCCGCCGTCAAGCCCGGCCTGGCCGTCGCGATCGAGCCGATGGTGACCGCCGGCACGATCGACAGCTCGACGGACGCCGACGAGTGGACGGTGCGTACGCTCGACGGGTCCGACGCCGCGCACTGGGAGCACAGCGTCGCGGTGCACGCGGGCGGCATCTGGGTCCTGACGGCCGCTGACGGTGGTGCAGCGGCGCTCGAGCCGCTGGGCGTGACCCCGGTCCCCGTCCCGTAGCGCTCCGAGCGGAGCAGGCCGGCCCGTGCCAGCGCACCACACGCATGACGGGAGGGCCCGGGCCCGCGGGGGCCGGGGGGCCCCGCCGGGGGGGGGGCGGGCCCCGCGGGGGCGGGGGGCGGCGGGGGGGTTGCCCCCCGCCCGGGCGGGGGGGGGGGGG
>NZ_JARUXD010000189.1:0-236 GCF_030433875.1 Curtobacterium sp. PsM8
GTATCGGCCGGGTCGAGGTGGAAACCGCTTTCGCGCAGGCTCCTGCGGGTCTGCGACGCGACGCCCTGCGGGACTGGACCGACGAGCTGGATATGCTGCTGGAGCTTGCCGTCTCGGAACTCGAACCCCACCGCCGCACCGAGGAGCTGCGATTGCAACGCGAGCGCAACCTGCGCCGGCGCCTGATGTGCGAACGGCTCGAAGGCCAAACCATCGTAATGGCCGAGCCCCTGGTC
>NZ_JARUXD010000190.1:0-236 GCF_030433875.1 Curtobacterium sp. PsM8
TCCGAACAACTGTAGGTTCTTATAGAATTGTAACAATTGCTGCAGCAGGACCACATACTTTCAACTTACGTGTTCTTACATCTGTAGCTACTACATATAACGTTCGTCCAGCTCAAGGATCAGGTTTGACAATTACAACAACACAAGCTAATCAGGTAGTTGAACTTTTTGGTTATATTGATGTGGGAAAACCGAACGGTACTAATGGTACCTTTCAGATGGAGCTTGATATTGAT
>NZ_JARUXD010000191.1:0-236 GCF_030433875.1 Curtobacterium sp. PsM8
AAGGCGTCGATCAAGACCGTCAACCTGCTGCCCTTCACCACCTCGGACGCCGAGACGAACGGCCTGCGCTCCGGTGCGGTCGACTACGGCTACATCAACGCCACCGACCTCGAGCAGAAGGACTCCTTCACGTCGAAGGGCTACGTGGTCGACCCCTGGACCGGCTGGGCGATCACGTACATGCCGTACATCTTCAACAACCCGGACATGGGCGCCGTCTTCAAGCAGCTGTACGC
>NZ_JARUXD010000192.1:0-236 GCF_030433875.1 Curtobacterium sp. PsM8
GCGCAGCGACTGGTCGAGCGAAGCGAGGACGTACTTGCGGGAACCGCCGACCTGCCCGAAGGCGCCCGGCCACATGTCCCAGCCGGCCTTCGTCGAGACGACCATCTCGTCGCGGAAGGGCGCGAAGTCCTCGCGCATGAGCTTGCCGAAGTTCAGCTCGGCGGCCCCGTAGGGCGGGCCGTAGTTGTTCGCCAGGTCGTGGTGCGAGATGCCGAGGTCGAACGCCCGGCGGCTCA
>NZ_JARUXD010000193.1:0-235 GCF_030433875.1 Curtobacterium sp. PsM8
TCTCACCCCACACCACTCCAATCGACATTATTGCGTTCGTCTCGTGGTCTCGGAGATGTGTATCAGAGACTGTGCAGGGCGTGTTCGTGCCGGAGGAGATCGAGGCCGGCCCCCTGCTGGGCTTCGGCTTCGTCGGGCTGATCGGCAACCTGGTCGCGTTAGGTGTGCTCGTGCGGGCGTCGGGCGCGGGCTTCACCTCGCGGGCGGCCCGACACGAGGTGCTCAACGACACCCG
>NZ_JARUXD010000194.1:0-230 GCF_030433875.1 Curtobacterium sp. PsM8
GCCCTTCGCATGCCATTCCTGCTGCAAGTGTTACAGCATGCTGCTCTGCAATCGCGACATCGAAGAAACGCTGCGGAAATTGCTTCGCAAATTTAACCATGCCCGAGCCTTCACACATTGCAGGCGTGATCGCAAGCAAGCGCTCATCTTGTGCAGCTTCATCACATAACCACTCACCAAACACATCAGAGTATTTTGGTGGTGTTTTCCCGCCCGAAGCAGCATTAATT
>NZ_JARUXD010000195.1:0-230 GCF_030433875.1 Curtobacterium sp. PsM8
GGGGGGGCGCCAGCCGCCCGCCAAAACCACAACCCCAAAAAACAACACAAAAAATACAAAACACCAACAAAAAACCCCACCACAAACAAACACCCACAAAACCAAAACCACAAAAACAAAAAAAAAACAAAAAAAAAAAACAAAAAAAAACCCAAACCCGCCACGTTTGTTGGCATTAACACCAAAAAAACCAACAAAACACCCACAAGAATTAGACCAACACCACACAA
>NZ_JARUXD010000196.1:0-229 GCF_030433875.1 Curtobacterium sp. PsM8
ATATTATTTTTAACCCCATAAGCTTCAAAACTATAATATTGCGACCGTCTCGTGGGCTCTGAGATGTGAATAAGAGTCAGGTGCCGCTCGTGCCGAGGGACACCGCGACGTCGCCGGCGGTCAGGCCGAGTCCGAGCGCGGAGCCGGCGCGGTGTCTTATAATCATCTTACGCTGCCCACGAACATTAAGATGTGTAGATATAGGTTGTCGGAGTATCATTAAAAAAAT
>NZ_JARUXD010000197.1:0-229 GCF_030433875.1 Curtobacterium sp. PsM8
CGTCGGTACCGAACAGACGCGGCATGCGATCTCCCACCGTCAGGCGCTCAGCGCTTCGAGAACTGCGACGCCTTGCGGGCCGTCTTGAGACCGGCCTTCTTGCGCTCGATGACGCGGGCGTCACGCGTGAGGAAGCCCGCCTTCATGAGGGCCGCGCGGTTGTTATCGCGGTCGAAATAGTTCAGGGTGCGGGGTGTGTCTTATAAACAAATACGCGCCCACGCGACGC
>NZ_JARUXD010000198.1:0-228 GCF_030433875.1 Curtobacterium sp. PsM8
ACGGGGGTGCGGAGTTCGTTAGCGGCTTCGGAGTGGATCGACGGGTGGGGCTGCTGGGCCTGGACAGCCTGGTCGTGCGCCCCATCGACCGCGTCGAGCATGGTGTCGAGCGGGGTCGCGACACGGCCGATCTCGGTGTCGTCCCGGTGCGGGCGGCGGCGCCGGCCACGGTCACCGCCGGCGATCGGCCTCGCGGTCGACGGCACCCCCTGGAGTGGTAGGAGCGCC
>NZ_JARUXD010000019.1:0-52791 GCF_030433875.1 Curtobacterium sp. PsM8
CCCCCCCCCCCCGCCGCCCGCCCCGCGGCCCCACCCCCCCCACCACCACCCCTGCCCCCGCCCCGCCCCGCGCCGCCGCAACCGGGGGGGGGGGGGTCCGGGCCCCGCGGTACCGGCACCGATCCTGCCCTACCCGAGCAGGTCCGGTGCATCGATCGTCGACGATGTGGACTCAGAAATCGCCAAGGAACTGCAGATCGGGCACCCGCTCCGTTTCTTGGAGGAGTCTTGCGGCCCGCTTCCTACCGTCGTGACATCGCCGGTCCCCCGTTCCGCGGGATCGCCCCTTCCGACGAGGAGAACGCCATGTCCCACTCGCCTGCCGCGCTGCTGCCGACCCGGACCCGCCCGAGCAAGGTGCCGGACCCCACCGCGTCGTTCTGGATCATCAAGGTCCTCGCCACCACCGTCGGCGAGACCGCGGCGGACCTGCTCAGCGACACCGTCGGCCTCGGACTCCCCCTGACGACGGTCGTCATGGCGATCGCGCTCGTGGTGTTCCTGGTGCTGCAGTTCCGTGCACGCGCATACCGGCCACCGCTCTACTGGATCACCGTGGTGCTGATCAGCATCGTCGGCACCTGCATCACCGACGACCTCACCGACGGCCTCGGCGTGCCGCTGGTCCTCAGCACCACGGTCTTCGCGGGGGCGCTGGCAGTCGTGTTCCTCGTCTGGTTCCGGACGGAGGGGACCCTCTCGATCCACAGCATCGACACGGTCCGCCGGGAGTCGTTCTACTGGCTGGCCATCCTGTTCACCTTCGCGCTCGGCACCGCTGCCGGCGACCTGGTCGCGGAACAGACCGGTCTCGGGTACTTCCCGTCCCTCCTGCTGTTCGCCGCGGCGATCGCGTTGACCGCTGCCGTGTGGTTCGTCGGCCGACGCGGCCCGGTCGTGTGCTTCTGGATCGCGTACGTCCTCACCCGACCGCTCGGCGCCTCCACCGGCGACCTGCTCTCGTCCCCGGTGCGGGACGGCGGACTCGGCATCGGCACCATCACCACCAGCGTCGTCTTCCTCGTCGTGATCACCGCGATCATCAGCTGGCTCTCCCTCCGCCGCCGCGACGACCCGGCGCTGCGGTCGCAGCTCACCGCCTGACCCCGCTGCGCTCCAGTTGATCCCCGAAGGACCTCTCGTGCTCTCCTCCGTCCCCCTCGCCGTGCACCTGCTCGACGCCGGATCCGTGCTCCACGCATTCGGCCCGTACGTCCTGGTCGGCATCGCCGTCCTGGTCTTCATCGAGTCCGGCGTGCTATTCCCGTTCCTGCCCGGCGACTCTCTGCTCGTGACCGCCGCCATCATCAGCAGCACCCTCGGCATCACCCCGTGGCAGGTCGCCCTCGTCGGGTCCCTCGCCGCGATCGCCGGCGACCAGGTCGGCTACTGGCTCGGCGGACGGTTCGGCCGGCGGCTGTTCCGCGACGACGCACGCCTGCTCACGACCGCACGACTCGGGGAAGCAGAAGCGTTCTTCAGCCGCTGGGGTGGGCTGTCGCTGGTCCTCGGCCGGTTCGTGCCGATCGTCCGCACCTACATCCCCCTCGCTGCCGGGACCGCACAGATGCGCTACCGCCGGTTCCTGCTCTACAACCTCACCGGTGCCGTCTCCTGGGCGGCCGGGCTCACCGCTGTCGGCGTGCTCCTGGGCGGGATCCCGTTCGTGGCCCACAACATCGACGTCCTCATGATCGTCATCGTCGTCGTGTCGGTGCTGCCGATCGTGATCGGTGCGCTCCGTCGCCGGAGCCACCACCGTGCAGCAGCGCAGGACGAGCACACCGCACAGGACCTGTCTGCGACGCCGGAGCGTCGGGCGTGACGGCCACCACGCCGAGCCGGGCGAACCGCGTGCCCGACCCGACGCCGTCGTTCTGGGTCATCAAGGTGCTCACCACCGGGATGGGGGAAGCGCTCTCCGACTTCCTCGTCACCCGGTTCGACCCGGCACCGACCGTCCTCGTCACCGCGGTGCTCTTCGTCGCCGTGCTCGCCGTGCAGCTCGCGGCGACCCGGTACGTCCCCTGGCTGTACTGGGCGGCGGTGTCGATGGTCGGTGTCTTCGGCACCATGATCGCCGACGTCACCCACGTCGCCCTCGGGGTGCCGTACCTGGTGTCCGCACCGGTCTTCCTGCTCGCCCTGGTCGCGGTGTTCGTGCTCTGGCGCCGGACCGAGGGCACGCTCGACGTGCACCTGATCACCAGTCGGCGTCGGCACTCGTTCTACTGGGCTGCCGTCGTCGCGACGTTCGCGACGGGGACGGCTGCCGGCGACCTGCTCGCGAGCACCTTCCACCTCGGTTACGCCGTCGCCGGCCTGGTGTTCGTCGCCCTGATGGCACTCGTCGTGCTCCTGCGCACGACGGCGGTGCTGGGGCCGATCATGGCGTTCTGGACGGCGTACGTCCTGACACGTCCCGTCGGGGCGTCGTTCGCGGACTGGATCGCCGTCCCACACGCCCGTGGTGGGCTCGACGCCGGCACCGGCCTGGTCAGTGCGGTCCTCACCGTCGCCATCGCCACCGCTGTCGCTTGGACGTCCCAGTACCACCGCGCGACCCGGAACAGCGCCGTCGAGTAGGCGTCGTGACGCCACCGGGCGGGTGACCGCGCCGCCGGTCACGATCCGCACCCCGACCGCCCGTACGCCCGGCCCTGCGTAGGCTCGCCCCGTGACCACGGACACCACGGACGTCCTCGTCGTCGGCGGCGGACCGGTCGGCCTGTTCCTCGGCGCGCTCCTCGCCGCCCGCGGCACCGCCGTCCAGGTGTGGGAACGCCGGACCACCGAACCGGTCGGCTCCCGCGCCATCGGCATCCACCCGCCGTCGCTCGACGCGTTCGCCGAGGTCGGCCTGGCCGGTCCGGTGCTCGAGGAGGCCGTGCTCGTCCGCACCGGAGTCGCCCGCAGCCGCGGCCGGGTGCTCGGCGCGCTGTCGTTCGACCGGGCCTCTGACACCCACCCGTACGTGGCGACGCTCGACCAGCACCGCACCGAGACCCTGCTGCGCGAGCGTCTCGTCGCCGCCGCGCCGGATGCCCTCCGGACCGGCACCGCACTCGTCGACCTCGACCGGCACGCCGACCACGTCGACGCGACCGGCACCGACCGGGACGGCCGGACGGTCAGCGTCCGGGCCTCGTTCGTGATCGGTGCCGACGGCGCCCGCAGCGTCGTCCGGGACCTGCTCGGCATCGGCACGACCGGCCGCGACTACCCCGAACGCTACGTGATGGGCGACTTCGCGGACCCCGAGGACGCCGATGCCCGGGCGACCGCACTCGTCGACGTCGGACCGGCCGGGGTCGTCGAGTCCTTCCCCCTCCCGCGCGGCCGCCGCCGCTACGTCGCGCTCCTCCCGGACGACGACCCGCTCGTGGACGGGTCCGCCCCGACCACCGCAGCGGACGCACCGGAGGCGGGTCGGGCCTCCCGGCTGGCCGCGATCGTCCGCGACCGCACCGGCGTCGCACCCGACCCGACCACCTGCTCGATGCTCAGCGCGTTCCGCGTCCGCCGGCGGACCGCCGAGCGCATCGGCGTGGGACGCGTCGTCCTGATCGGCGACGCGGCCCACGAGATCAGCCCGATCGGCGGGCAGGGCATGAACCTCGGCTGGCTGGACGCGGCGGACCTCGCGCCCCTGCTCAGTGACGCGGTGCGGACCGGCGAGGCCGGACCGTGGCCGTCCTACGCACGGCGCCGACAGGCCGCCGCCCGCCGAGCGGGTCGGCAGGCCGAGGCGAACATGGCGCTCGGCCGTGCTGTGCCGGACGCGGTCGGCGTCGGCCGGGAGGCGCTGCTCCGGTCCGTCCTGGCCCTCCCGACCTCGGGTGCGCTCGCTCGTCTGTACGCGATGGCGTGGGCGTAGTCGGCGGGCGGGCGGACGGACGGACGGACGGCCCGTCGAGACGGGCCCGTCTGTGCGGGACGCCGCCGAGCACCCAGGACGCCGCAGGATTCGGCGGCGTCTCGGGCCGACCGACGTGTCTCGGCCAGACGCCGTTCCGGTCGCCTCGTCAGGCGGTGACCGCGTGCGGGTACTCGGCCGCACGACCCTGGAACGCCAGGATCGCGTCGTTGCGGACCTGCCCGTCCTCGATCTCGATCGCCCGGCGGATCGTGTCGGACTCGGCCCAGGCCGACGGCCCCGACATCACGGTGCGGAGGAACGGCATCAGCGCCTCGCTGATCTCCCACGTCGAGGAGTTCCAGAGCAGTGACGGGCTGTGGTCGACGGCGTAGTAGTTCGTCGAGTCGCCGACCGTGACCATCGGTTCGGCGAAGGACGTCGAGCGTGCCCATTCGAAGCCCATGCCCTCGTCGATCGACACGTCCACGATGAGGCTGCCGGGGCGGAAGGCGTCGAGGTCCTCGGTCCGCAGGTAGGTCAGCGGTGCGTTCGGGTCCTGGAGCGTGCAGTTCACGACGATGTCGTTCTCGGCCAGGTAGGGCGCCAGCGGCACCGGGCCGTCGGGCGTCCGGACCGTGCTCGCGAAGGGCTCGTGGTCGTCGTGCTCGAACTGCAGGATGTCGACCGACGGGATCGGCGACCCGACCGCCGCGATGTCCCGGTTCGTCAGGACGCGGACGTCGTGGACGCCGTGCGCGTTCAACGCCGTGACCGCGCCACGAGCCGTGGCACCGAAGCCGATCACGACGGCGGTCAGGCGACGGCCGTAGTCCCCCGTCGAGCCGCAGAGCTGCAGGCCGTGCAGCACCGAGCAGTACCCGGCGAGCTCGTTGTTCTTGTGGAACACGTGCAGGCTGAAGCCGCCGTCCTCGCGCCAGTGGTTCATGGCCTCCCAGGCGATCAGGGTGAGCCGCTTGTCGATCGCGAGCTGCGTCAGCTCCTGGTCCTGCACGCAGTGCGGCCAGCCCCAGAGCACCTGTCCGTCGCGGAGGTCGGCGAGGTCGGCGGCGAGCGGCTTCGGCAGGAGCACCACGTCGGCGGTGGCGATGATCTCGGCGCGCGTGGCCATGCCGGCGACGAGCGGCTCGAGGTCGGCGTCGGGGACACCGAATCGGTCCCCGTACCCACGCTCCAGGACCATCTGAGCGCGCAGGTCCGGGTCGATGCGCCCGAAGTGGGCGGGGTGGATCGGCAGGCGACGTTCGTCGGCCTTCCGGGAGACGGCCAACACCCCGAGCCGGAGCAGGCGGGAGGTGGGCGTGGTTTCGGTCATGGTGCACTGTAGCGGCGCACCCGAGCGGGACTCAGGCCACGAGGGCTGCCCCGGCGAACCCGAGCTCGACGACGAGCACGAGCGACGACGCGATGACGAGCCGGAACAGCGTGCGTGTCGGCGGACCGGTGAGCACGAGCCGGACCCCGACCACCGCGAGGACGACCACCACGACGGCACCGAGGACCGCGAGCACCGCCCCGACACCACGGACCGGGTCGTCGCCACCCAGCTGCCCGACGAGCACCAGCACGGCAGCGACGACGAGCGAGCCGAACGCCACGATCCCGGACGCGTGCAGTCCGAGGCGGTGCGGGAAGCCCCGGACACCGGTGGCCGCGTCGTCGACCAGGTCCGGCAGGACGTTGGTGCAGTGGATCGCGATGCCGAACACCGCTCCGGTGACGATCGCCCACGTCGCCGGCCACCCGCCGTCGGGACCGGCGGCGACCGCGACGACCGGGAGGAGCCCGAACGCCACGACGAACGGCACCACCGAGGCGACGGACCGCTTGAGTCCGGCGTCGTAGGCCCAGCCGGCCGCGACGAGGACGACGTGGGCGACGGCGGCGACCGGGCCGAGGAACAGCGAGAGGACGACCGCGACGCCGGCGGTCACGAACGCGGCGGTCCGGACCGTGCCGACCGCGATCAGGCCACGGGCGACCGGCTTGTCACTCCGCCCCACCGCGCGGTCACGGTCGGCGTCGATCCAGTCGTTCGCGAGCCCGATCGACAGCTGACCGGCGACCACGGCGAGTGCCACGAGCAGCACGACCCAGAACGGGTGCCCGACCGCGGTGGCGATGACCGCGGCGAGGACGGTGACGGTGACGGTCGGGCCGGGGTGCGAGGACGCGAACAGCAGGCGGACCGTCGAGGTGGTCGGGGCGTCGGGCACCCGGCAAGCGTACGGGCCGGGTGGTGCCGCCGGTCACACCGTCGAGGCCGCGACCCGTCGCCGCCGCGCCCCGAGCAGCCCGGAGGCCAACGCGATCCCGGCGAGCACGACCAACCCACCCACGGGCTCGTTCCACCGCAGCGGCTCACCGAGGACGAGGACGCCGAGCGCGACCCCGACGACCGGCGTCAGGTACGTCACGGTGGAGGCCCGGCCCGCGCCCCACGCACCGACCAGCCGGGTGTTCCACGCGTAGGCCAGCCCCGTGCCCACGGCACCCAGCGCGACCATGGCGCCCACGATCCTCCAGTCCAGCTGCACCGGACCGGTGGCGACGACGGGCGCGACCAACAGCATCAGCCCGGCCGCGAGGGTGAGCTGCACCGTCGCGACGGTGGTCGGGTCGTACCCGCCGCCGACGCCGAAGCGGCGGAGCCAGGCGAGGCCGATGCCGTACGAGGCGGTCATGCCGAGCAGCGCGACCTGGCCGGGGACGCTCGCCAGGACCTCCGGGTCGCCGAGGACGTCCCACGGCCCGACCAGGACCAACACCCCGACGATGCCGAGGACGATCCCACCCACCTGCCGACGGCTGAGCCGTTCGGTGGGGACCAGCACGGCCAACGCGAGCAGCGTCATGATCGGCGTCGTCGCGTTGTAGATGCTCGCGAGGCCCGACGGCACGGTCTGCTCGGCCCACGCCATCAGCGACGACGGGACGGCGTTGAGGAACACCGCGACGACGAGCAGGTGCCCCCACACCCGCTTCTCGCGCGGCCAGCGACGGCGCGTGACGAGGAGCACCACGACGAGTGTCAGCGCACCGAGCACGGTGCGGACGGTGGCGACCTGCTGCGGTGCCAGGCCGTCGAGCCCGATCTTCGCGAAGAAGAAGCTCGATCCCCAGGTCAGGGCGACGAGCACGTAGAGGAGGGCGTTCATGTGGCCTAGTCTCGGCACACCACGCACATGCGGCAAACGCATGGACCTCATGCCGACATGAAGGACACGCATGACCGTCTCGCTCCCCCAGCTCCGCGCCTTCGTCGCGACCGTCGACGCCGGCTCGTTCACCACGGCGGCCGTCGCCCTCGGGGTCGGCCAGTCCGCCGTCTCGCACGCCGTCGCCGGACTCGAGCGCGAGGTCGGCGGCCCCGTCGTCCGCCGCGGCTCCGCGACCGTCCTGACCCCGCTGGGCGAGCGGCTGCTGGCCCACGCCCGCAGCGTGCTCGCCTCCGTCGACGCCCTGGAGGCCGTGGTCCGGCCCGCCACGGCCCGCGGCACCGTGCGCCTCGCCGCGGTGCCGACCGTGTGCCAGGGACTGCTCCCGCGCCTGCGGGAACTCTGGTCGGTGACGCTGCCGGACGTCGACGTGCAGGTCTACGAGGGCGACGACGACGAGATGCCGGAGTGGCTCGAGGCCGGCACCGTCGACGCCGCGGTGCTCGTCGACCCGGTCACGGTGCCGGACGGCGGGGTCGTCGTGGCGAGGGACGAGATGGCCGCCGTGGTGCGGCGCGACCACCCGCTCGCCGCTGCCGAGGCGTTGACGCTCGACGACCTGCACGACGACGGCCTGGTCGCCGGCGGCGGGGGCTGCGAGCACCAGATCCAGCGGATGCACGAGCTCGCGGGGCAGCCCTTCCGGTACGCCCACCGGGTGCGGGAGATGAGCACGATGTTCGGGATGATCGAGCGCGGCGAAGGGGTGTCGATCGTGCCGACCCTCGGCCGCGTGATGCTGCCCGCGGGGCTCGTGATGCTGCCGGTGGCGCCGCGGTACGAGCGGACCCTGGTGCTGTCGGGGCCGTCGTCGCGGCCGTGGCACCCGTTGGCGCGGGCGCTGGTCGACGCGGTGTGAGGCGTGCGCGGTGAGCGCTCCCCGAGCGTGCGCGGGCAGGATGGGGTGATGTCGGAGACCTACGTCAAGACCTTCACCAGCCCGGACGAGGCCGCTGCCGAGGCGGCCGGACTGGAGTGGCTCGCCGAGGCCGAGGACGCCGGCGGCACCCGCATCGCCCGGGTCATGGCGCGCCCACGTCCGACGGTGCTCGAGCTCGAGTTCATCTCCGACGCCGCACCCTCGGCGGCCCAGGCGGAGCGCTTCGGTCGTTCGCTCGCCCACACCCACGCTGCCGGGGCGTCGCACTGGGGAGCGCCGTCGCCCGGGTTCCCCGCGAACGGGCCGCTGCGGATGGGGCGTTCGCGGACGCCGTTCGTGCCCGCCACCGAGGCACCCGACAGCTGGGGCGAGTTCTTCGCCGAGTACCGGATCCGCGACTACGTGCAGCGCATCGTCGACGCGGGTGGCTACGACGGGTCCGAGGCCGCGGTGTTCGAGCGCGTCTGCGACCGGCTGGAGGACGGCACGCTCGGGTCCCCGCAGCCCGCACTGGTCGGCGACGGCCCAGCCCGACTGCACGGGGACCTCTGGGCCGGCAACGTGCTGTGGCCCAGGGACCGGTCCGAGCCGACGGGAGCGGTGCTCATCGACGCGAACCCGCACGGTGGGCACGCCGAGACGGACCTGGCGCTGCTCGCGCTGTTCGGGCTGCCCCGCCTCGAGACCGTCCTGGCCGCGTACGACGACGAGTCGCGCCTGGCGGCCGGGTGGCAGGAGCGCGTCGAGCTGCACCAGCTGGCACCGCTGCTGTTGCACGTGCTGCTGTTCGGCGGCTCGTACACGGATGCGGCCCTCCGCGCAGCCCGCCGCAACGCCTGACCCCTCCCGACCCGGCGCGGAAGTGGGACTGTCGTCGGAGCCACGGGGACTGCTAGCTTGCGGGCATCGGCCGAGGGGGAACGATGCGGGGACAGACCACAGCACGCACGAGGACGACCGTCGCGGCGGTGACGGTTGCGGCAGCGCTCGCACTCACCGGCTGCACGGGCAACGACGACGCACCCGCGAAGCCGCATCGGACGAGCGCAGCGGAGCACACCGACGTGTCCGAGTACCTGACGGTGCTGCACCGCACGTTCGCGGCGTCGGACGCCCTGCCGGACGGCTCCACCGCATCCGACGACACCGTCGTGCCGAACAGCCAGCGACGCGTCGGCACCGTCGACGGGACGACCTACTGGGTGGCGGTCGGCCAGGAGGGCGGGGCCTGTCTGATCGCCGCCGACGGCCCGGACAGCGTCGGGAACTGGACCGTGTGCGGCGGGAACGCGGCCGACGGCTCCTTCGTCGGGCGGGCCTCCGTCGTGGTCAGCATGCTCGACGAACAGGGACACCAGACGTCCCTCGTCAGCGACGGCTTCACCGACACCGGCAGCGAAGCCCTGCACCAGGTCGCGCCGAACGTCTGGACCTCCTGACCGGTCCGCGAGGGGTCAGGAGGAGCGCCTAGCCTGGGCCGATGACGGTCGAGCAGGCGGGTACCCCGGTCCTCGCGTTCTTCGACGTGGACAACACCCTGATCCACGGCGCGAGCGCGTTCCACCTGGTGCGCGGACTCCGTGCCGCCGGGCTCATCACCACGCGGGACATCCTCAGCGCGGGCTGGAAGCACGCCCGGTTCAAGGTGCGGGGCGAGAACGACCGGCACCTTGCCTCTGCCCAGACCCGCGGGCTCGAGGTCATCACCGGCATCACCGTCGCCGACATGGCGAAGCTCTCCGACGACGTCTACGTCCGCCACACCGCCGCGACCGTGTGGCCGGAGACCGCCGCCCTGGCGCAGGAGCACCTGGCGAAGGGTCACCAGGTGTGGCTCGTCACCGCGACGCCGACGTTCCTGGCCGAGGTGATCGCCCGCAGCCTCGGCCTCACCGGCGCGCTCGGCAGCGTCTTCGAGACCAGCGACGGCGCCTACACGGGCCGGCTCGAGGGCGCGTTCCTGCACGGCGAGCACAAGGCCGTGGCCGCGCGCCGGCTGCTCAGCGAGACCGGTGCCGACCCGGCCGTGTGCTGGGCGTACTCCGACTCACGCCACGACATCCCGCTGCTCTCGCTCGTCGGGAACCCGGTGGTGGTGAACCCGGACCAGGGACTCGCCGCGCACGCACGTGCGGCCGGCTGGCCGTCGATGCGGATGCAGCGTTCGAGCCTCCGGGAGGCCCGTCGCCGGGTCCGCCGGGACGCCGCGACCGCGGGCGGCACGCCCACCGTCTGACCGCCGGTCTTAGGCGGTCCACAGCAGACCCATCGGCCAGGTCGACCCCCGACCGCGATGCTCGCTGCCATGACCACCTACCCGGTACCCGTGACCGATCGTCGCGACCGCGCGCGCAGTGACGCGCCGGTCCGGCGTCGCCCGCCCCTCGCTCGCCTGTTCCTCGGCGAGCGCGAGGACGCCCGCTGGCTCCGGCCGGCGTTCTGGGCGCTCCTCGCCCTGACCGCCGTGCTGTACCTCTGGGACCTCAGCGTCTCCGGCTACGCCAACAGCTTCTACGCAGCCGCGGTGCAGGCCGGCACGAAGTCGTGGACGGCGTTCTTCTTCGGCTCGCTCGACTCGTCGAACTTCATCACGGTCGACAAGCCCCCGGCGTCGCTGTGGGTGATGGTGCTGTCCGCGCGGCTGTTCGGCTTCTCGAGCACCAGCCTGCTGCTCCCCCAGGCACTCATGGCGGTCGGGACCGTCGCACTGGTCTGGGGCACGGTCCGCCGGACCCTGGCGCGGCTGGGATCGACCACGGCGGGGGTCGGCGCGCTGCTCGCGGGTCTCGTCGTCGCGGCGACCCCGGCGGCGGCGCTGATGTTCCGCTTCGACAACCCGGACGCCCTGCTCGTGTTCCTCATGACCGCCGGGGCGTACGCGACCGTGCGTGCCCTGCCGCGAGGCAGCTGGCGGTGGCTCGCCCTGGCCGGGGTCGCGCTCGGGTTCGCGTTCCTGACGAAGATGCTGCAGGGGCTGCTCGTCCTGCCGGCGTTCGGCCTGGTCTACCTGGTCGCTGCCCGGACCTCGTGGCCGCGACGCATCGTCGGGCTGCTCATCGCCGCGGTCTCGCTCGTCGTCGCGGCCGGCTGGTGGGTCCTCGCCGTCGCACTGTGGCCGGCGGACGCCCGACCGTACATCGGCGGGTCGACGAACGACACGGTGCTCGACCTGGTCTTCGGGTACAACGGGCTCGGCCGGATCTTCGGCGGCTCGGGCAACGGCGGAGGCGGCGGCGCGACCGGCGGCACCGCGGGGTCGTCCTTCGGCGGCGCGACCGGACTCGACCGGCTGTTCTCGTCCGAGATGGGCCTCGAGATCTCGTGGCTCCTGCCGGCCGCCCTCATCGCCCTCGTGCTCGGCCTGGTCGTCGTCGGCCGTCGCCGCCTCGCTGACCCGGCCCGCGCCGGACTCGTCCTCTGGGGCGGCTGGCTGCTCGTCACCGGGCTGGTCTTCTCGTACATGTCCGGCACGATCCACCCGTACTACACGGTCGCGCTCACCCCGGCGATCGCCGGACTGGTCGGGACCGGTGGTGCCCTGCTCTGGCACGCCCGACACCGCACGACCGGGCGCCTGGGCCTCGCCGCGATGACCGGTGCGACCGCGGCCTGGAGCTGGTGCCTGCTCAACGAGAACCCGGACTGGCTGCCCTGGCTGCGGTGGCTGGTGCTCGCCGGCGGCCTGCTCTCGGCCGCGCTCATCGTGATCGGCAGCGTCCCGCAGCTGCGTCGCCTCGTCGCCGTCGGTGTCCTCGTCGGTACGCTCTGCGGCCTCACCGGCACCACCGCCTACGCGGTCGTCACCACCACGGTCGGGCACTCCGGTTCGATCCCGAGCGTCGGTCCGTCCGGCACCTCGGGTGGCATGGGCGGAATGCCGGGAGGCACGAACGGCCCCGGCGGATCGGCCGCCGGCACCGGGGACGACAGCTCCGACAGCAGCGACTCCGGCACACAGGGCGGTCCCGGCGGGACACCGCAGTCCGGCGCCGACGGCGGCCAGCCGCCGGCGATGCCGGGTGGGACCACGGGAGACGGGACCACCGGGGACGGGACCAACGCGTCGGGGTCGGGGACGAGCCTCCCGTCCGACAGCAGCGACGGCGGCTCCCGGACCGGCGGCGGCATGGGCGGCGGCGCCTCGACGTCCTCGGCGCTCGAGGAGCTGCTCCGATCGACCGACACCACCTGGTCCGCCGCGGTCGGCGGCTCGCAGTCCGCCGCACAGCTCGAACTCGACACCGACACCGCCGTGATGGCGATCGGCGGCTGGTCGAGCGACCCCACCCCGACCCTGGCGGAGTTCCAGGCGGACGTGGCGGCGGGCAGGATCGGCTACTACATCGCCTCGGGGACCGGCGGCGGCACCGGAGGCGGCATGGGCGGCGGTTCGTCCACCGCGAGCGCCATCGCGGAGTGGGTCGCGGCGAACTACGACGCGACGACGGTCGGCGGCCAGACCGTCTACGACCTCGGCGCTGGAGGGTAGACGCACGTGCACGACGACCAGGACGCGGACGGGACCGTGGGTAGGCTCGCCCCCGTGGCAGGCACCCCGCTCGCGCGCACCGACGGCACCCCTGTCCGTGTCCTCGTCGTCGACGACGAGCACGCCCTGGCCGAGGCGGTCGGGCTGGCGTTCGCCGCCGACGGGTGGGCCGTGCAGACCGTCCACCGGGGTCGGGACGTGCTGTTCGCCGCCCGCGCTGGCCAGCCCGACGTCATCGTCCTCGACGTGATGCTGCCGGACATCGACGGCTTCACCGTGCTCGACCGGCTCCGGGATGCCCGCGACGACGTCCGGGTGCTGTTCCTCACCGCCCGGGACGCCGCCGAGGACCGGCTCGCGGGACTCACCCGCGGCGGGGACGACTACCTGACGAAGCCGTTCGGCATCGACGAACTCGTCGCCCGGGCTCGGATCCTCGCGCGGACCTCGGCCCGGGTCGCGGCGAGCACGGCGGCGGACACCGGCGTCGTGGTCGGTGACCTCCGGCTCGACGAGGAGACCCGCACCGTCAGCCGCGGCGACGACCCGATCGACCTCACCCCCACCGAGTACGAACTGCTGCGGCACCTGGCCCGGAACGCCAACCGGGTGTTGTCGCGCGAACACCTGCTGGCACACGTGTGGGGCATGGACTTCGGGTCGTCGTCGAACCTCGTTGACATGTACGTGTCGTACCTGCGGAAGAAGGTCGACGCCGGACGCGAGCCGCTGATCCACACCGTCCGCGGAGCCGGGTACGTGCTCCGGCCGTCCCTGTGAGCGGTCGGAGCGGGCGGGTGCCGTCGCTGCGGTGGCGGATCGTCGCCGCCGTCGCCCTGTTGCTCGTCGCGACGAACGTCGTCGTCGGCGCCGTGACCGTCGTCGCGTACCGGGGGTACCTGGTCGGACGGCTCGACGCAGAGCTGGCGACGGCCGCGAGCCGGGTGGTCGGTGGGCCGCCCGGTGGGATGCCGAGCGGGTTCCCGACCGGTTCGCCGTCCGGGTCGTCGTCGGGATCGTCGTCGTCTGGGTCCTCGTCTTCGTCTTCGTCGGGCTCGTCGTCCGCTGCGCCCGATCCCGACAACACGTTCATCGGCGCTCCCGGGCAGTCCGCGGGCACGGTGATCGCGATCTACCGGGACGGCGACGTGGTCCTCGGTGGCTACACCGACGCGCGAGGCCGTCAGCACACCCTGACCACGGCGCAGCAGCGGACCCTCGCCGCGTTGGACCCCACCGGGCAGCCGGTCACGACCGGTCTCGGCAGCCTCGGGGCCTTCCGCGCGCAGGCCGTCGGCTCGGACGGGGACGTCTTCGTCACGGCGCTGCCGCTCGATGACCTCGACGCGTCGATCGGCCGGCTGCTGCTCGTCATCGCGGCGGTCACCCTCGTCGGGCTGCTCGTCGCCTGCTGGGCCGGCGCACTGCTCGTCCGCCGGTCCCTGCGGCCGCTCGAGCACGTCGCCGCGGTGGCGTCGAGCGTCACCACCCTCGACCTCGACCGGGGCGAACCAGACATCCCCGCCCGTGTCGCGGACGCCGACCTCGCCGCCAGTCGCGAGGTCGGCCAGGTCGGCACCGCACTCAACCGGCTGCTCGGCCACGTCGCCCGTGCCCTGACCGTCCGCCGCGACGCCGAGGCCGGCATGCGGACCTTCGTCGCCGACGCCTCCCACGAGCTCCGCACCCCGATCGCCACCGTCCGCGCCTACGCCGAGCTGACCGGTCGCACCGACGACCCAGCCGAGGTCCGGCGGAACGTCGACCGGATCGGCACCGAGGCCCGCCGGATGGGCGACCTGGTCGAGGAGCTCCTGCTGCTGGCCCGGCTCGACGCCGCTGCGGTCGCGGCAGGCCCGACCGCTGCCGGCTCGACCACGTCCAGGACCACCCAACCGGTGGACCTGACGTCGATCGTCGTCGACGCGACGATGGACGCCCGCACCACCGCCCCCGGCCACCGCTGGACGCTGCAGGTCGACGACGACCCCATCGTGATCGACGGTGATGCCGGGGCACTCCGCCGTGTGGTCACGAACCTGCTGACGAACGCCCGGACCCACACGCCCGCCGGGACCGCGGTCGTGGTGTCCCTCCGCCGAGCCGCGGGCGCGGTGCACTTCGTCGTCGCCAACGACGGCCCGCCGATCCCCGCCGAGGCGCTGCCGACGCTGTTCGACCGGTTCACCCGCGGGGCGGCATCACGCTCTCGGGAGCACGGCACGAGCGGGCTGGGCCTGGCGATCGTCCGCGCCGTGGTGGAGGCCGAGGGCGGCACGGTCCGCGTCGTCTCGGACCAGGCGCGGACCGCCTTCACGGTCACCCTGCCCCTCCGCTGAGCGGGAGTGGGGCAGCGTCCGAAAACGCGCGAGACCCGAGCGCCACAACCGTCCGGATGGGTCTCGGGTCCACTTCTCGAAGCTCAACGCAACGAGCAACCTGACCCTAGCACCCCCGGCATGTGACACACCACCCGTTCTTACCCGCACCACAGCGCCCTGCTCCGACCCCCACTGTCCCGCTGCCGAGCATGATCCGCATGACGGAGACGAACCCCACCCTCGACATCGACATCGTCGTCCCGTGCCACGACGAGCAGGACACCCTCGCCGCGCACGTCCGACGGCTGCACGCCTTCTGCACGACGTCACTGCACCACTCGTGGCGCATCACGATCGCCGACAACGCCTCGACCGACGACACCGCCCGCATCGCCGACGACCTGGCCGCGATGCTGCCCGGGGTCCACGCCGTGCACCTGCCACTGAAGGGCCGCGGCCGCGCGCTGAAGGCCGTGTGGGGAGCGTCGCCGGCCCGCGTGCTCGTGTACGTCGACGAGGACCTCTCCACCGACCTCGCCGCGCTCGAGCCCCTGGTCGCCCCGCTGCTGTCCGGCCACTCGGACCTGGCGATCGGGACCCGGCTGGCCGGCACCTCCCGCGTGGTCCGGGGCAGCAAGCGCGAGTTCATCTCGCGCTCGTACAACGCGCTGCTCCGGACGACGATGGGGGTGGCCTTCTCGGACGCGCAGTGCGGGTTCAAGGCCGTCACCGCCGAGGCCGCCCACCACTTGCTGCCGCTCTGCGAGGACGACGCGTGGTTCTTCGACACCGAGATGCTCGTCCTGGCCGAGCACGCCGGCCTCCGCATCCACGAGGTCCCGGTCGACTGGGTCGACGACGTCAACTCATCCGTGCACATCGCCTCGACCGCGACCGAGGACCTCCGGGGCATGTGGCGGGTCTCGCGTGGTCTCGCCTCGGGACGGGTGCCGATCGCGCCGGTGTACGAGGCGATCGGCCGCCGCCCCTTCACCCCGGCGCACGTCGGGCTCGGTGGCCAGGTGCTCCGGTTCGGTGCCGTCGGTGTGCTGTCGACGGTCGCGTTCGCCGTGCTGTACGCCCTGTTCCGTCCGGCGATCGGCGCGCAGTCCGCGGACTTCCTCGCGCTGCTGCTCACCGCGATCGGCAACACGGCACTGAACCGCCGGTTCACCTTCGGGGTGCGCGGCCGAGCCGGTTCGGGACGGCACCAGGTCCAGGGGCTCGTGGTGTTCGCGATCGCCTGGGCGATGACCTCCGGCTCACTCGTGGTGCTGCACGCCGTCGCCCCGGGTTCGACGCACACGGCGGAGATCGCGGTGCTGACCGGCGCGAACCTCGTGGCCACGGTCGTCCGGTTCGTCCTGTTCAAGGCGTGGGTGTTCCGGTCCGGTCGTCGTCACCCGGTCCGGACCGGCACGACGCCCGCGACCGAGGCGGGCACGGCCTCCGAACCGACCCCGGTCACGATCCCGGGACGGGCGGTCCGCTGACGGTCACGCCGGCACTGCGGACGGGAGGCACGCCCCGCGCACCGCGGGTCGCCGCCCGTCCGGCTCCGGCCCGGCCTGGTCTCGCCTGGCCTGGCTCAGTCCGACCAGACCCGCGTCCGCGCGGACGGGCGACGGTCAGCTCAGCCCGGTGACCGTCAACTCCGCGATCCGCTCCCGCCCGCGCGCACCCGCACTGGCGAACGGCGCACCGCGGACGACCTGCGTGTGCACGACGTCGACGGCGTTGCAGGCCGGGTCGCGGAACGGTGGCAGCCACTGCTGCTCCCGGTGGTTCCGCGTGGTCGCCGGCGCCAGGCCGGGGTGGGTCTCGTGCCGGGTCATGATGCCGCTCCGGCTCGCGGTGTCCGTCGTGCGTCCATGACGCCTCCCTGGTCCTCGCGGCACTGCTCCCTGGTGCGGTGCCGCTCGTCCCTCGACGCTACGTCCGGATCCGTCCCCCGACCAGGGGGTACCGGTCATCCGCGGATCACGTAGACGGCGTACCGCGCACGCCGGATGAGCGCACGGCCACACGGCCCGACGAACGGACTGGCGGACGGTGGCCGGTCCCGGGAGGCCGATCACGGGCCTCCCGGGACCGCGGATCAGACGCCGGTGGCCTGGTAGTGCCGCGCGCCGCCGGACACCCCGGCGAACCGGAACGGTGCCGACGTGACGCGGGGACGGTCGACGTCCTCGCTGGTGGCCGCGCCGGCGGCGTGCAGTTCGCGGTAGGCCTCGACCGACAGCGGCACGCGCGCGGCGAGCAGCTCGCGCACCCGGCCGGTGCGGCGGTGCTGCTGGTACTCGGGGCGGACGATGCCCGTCATGAGTTCGCCGACGCTGCCCGAGCCGTAGCTGAACATGCCGATGCGGGCGCCGGCCAGGTCGTCGTCCAGGTCGAGCAGCGCACCGAGGGCGATCCAGAGCGACGCCGTGTAGGTGTTGCCGGTCTGCCGGTTGTACGTGAAGCCGATCGCGAGTTCGGTTTCCTCGAACGGCACGCCCACGTGCTGGGCGAGCTTCCGGTGCGCCTTGATCGCCATCTTCGTGAACGGCTGGTGGTGGACGAAGCGGTCGATCGTCTCGATGCCGGGGCCGCCGCGTGCTGCGAGGTCGTCCCAGGCGCCGATGAACGAGTCGACGTAGGCGGTGACCGACAGCCGGCCGTCGACGAGCGCGGTCGAGCGGTCGTTCGGCCGCCAGAAGTCGTCGACGTCGGCGGTGAACAGGCCGGACCGGGGCTCGAGCTCGATCAGGTCGGGGTCGGCGGCGATGAGCATCGCGACCGCTCCGGCACCCTGGGTCGGCTCGGCAGCGGTCTCGACGTCGTAGCGGGCGACGTCGGCGGCGATGACGAGCACGCGTTCGCTCGGGTCGCGGGCGATGATGCCGAGGGCCATCTGCACCGCCGCGGTCCCGCCGTAGCAGGCCTGCTTCAGCTCGACGACGCGGACGTTGCGCGGCAGGCCGAGCAGCCCGTGGACGTACACGCCCGCGGCCTTCGACTGGTCGACGCCGGACTCGGTGGCGAACAGCACCGTGCGGATGCCGTCGACGCCGTGGCGGTCGAGCACCTGCTTCGCGGCGGCGGCGCCCATGGTGACGATGTCCTCGTCGGGGGCGGGGAAGCTGAAGGCGTCCTGGCCGATGCCGACGTGGTACTTCGCGGGGTCCACGCCGTTGGCGGCGGCGAGGTCGTCGAGGTCGAGCACGTGGTGCCCCGTCGCGATGGCGAGGTCGTGGATGCCCAGTGCGAATGGGTGCGGGGCGGTCATGCCGGGGTTCCTTCGGGTCGGTGGCCGCGGCGTTCCATCGCGACGTGGGCTGCCATGAGCTCGCCCGGGTTCGTCTGGGCGGCGAGCAGCGAGAGTTCCCCGCACAGCACGGTGGCGGCGCAGAGTGCGGCCAGGCGGCGGGCGTTGGCGCCGGGCTCGCGGTCCTCGCGGCAGCCGAGGCGCACCAGGGCGTCCTCGACGACGGGCAGGTCGTTGCCCTTGCCGTTGCCGACGGTGCCGACGATCAGGTGCGGCAGCGAGCACGAGAAGTACAGGTCGTCGCCGCGGGCCTGCGCGAGCGTGATGCCCTGGGAGCCCTCGACGATGTTCGCGGCGTCCTGCCCGGTGGCCAGGTAGAAGCCGAGCAGCATGTTGGCGTAGTGCGCGTTCGCCGAGCGCAGCGCTCCGGCGATCGTCGACCCGACCAGGTTCTTCGCGGTGTTGAGTTCGACGATCCGCTCGGTGGAGGACCGCAGGCGCTTCTCGACGAGCTCGCCCGGGATCACGATCTCGGCGATGGTGTTCCGCCCGCGCCCGCGGATGCCGTTCACCGCGGTGGCCTTCTTGTCGGAGCAGAAGTTGCCGGAGATCGACACGTAGCGGAGCTCGGGCTCCCATGCCAGGATCGCCGGCAGCAGGGTGTCCGCGGCCTGGGTCACCATGTTGTGGCCGGAGGCGTCGCCCGTGGTGAACGCGAAGCGCAGGAACAGCAGGTCCCCGACGATCTCCGGGTGCACCTCGATGAGCTTCGCGAACCGGCTCTGCCCGGCGACGATCGTCTCGAGTTCGCTCTGGCGGGCCAGGATCCGGCCGGCGGAGATGTGGGCGGCGGCCGCACTGGCGGCACGGACGACGACGGAGCGGGTCATCCGCTCGTCGACGACGGTCGAGACGATGCCGCCTTCGATCATCCGCGAGATCCGCGCGCCACGGCCGACGGAGGGCCAGAGCGGCGACTCGTAGGTGGCGAGGGGCACCTCGTGCTCGCCCTCGACGGCGTTGCCGCTGACGCGGATCGGTCCGACCCACTTCGTGGGGATCGGGGTCTGCAGCTCGCTCATCGCGTGCTCCCTTCCTCGGGTTGCACCGCGACGCTGAGGTGCCTGATGTCGTGCGCCTCCCAGGCGCGGAAGATGTCGGCGGCGTCGCTGTCCACGGGGACGAGCGCGATGCCGCAGTCGCCGCCGCCGGCACCGGAGGGCTTCGCGGCCCCGCCGGCCGCCTCGACGACGTCGCACAGGGTCGCGAGCCGCGGGGTCTCGATCTGCGAGCCGACGGACGTGCCGAGGCCCTGGAGCAGACCGCGGGCACGGCGGAGCGCGGCGAGCGTGCGCTCGGCGTCGCCGGTGCGGAGGCCCTCGGTCAGGTCGTCGACGCAGGCCCGGCTGGCGTCGAGGAACGCCGCGTAGTCACCGTCACGGTGTCGGCGGACGACGCCGACGAGCTTGGTGGTGGACGCCGGCGAACCGGTCCACCCGACCAGGAGGCGCAGGTCCGCCGGTGCGGGCAGGTGTTCGACGTCGAAGCCGGCCCAGGCCTGGTCGTCGTCGAGGATCGCGGAGACCGAGCGCTCGTCGAGCAGGCCGGCCAGGGCCTCCCGGTCGGGCGCGCTGTACCGGAGCCAGCCGCCGAACGTGCTGGCCGCGAGGTCGCCTCCGGACGCACGCGGGGCGACCCGGATCGTGGCGAGCAGCGCCACCATGAAGCGCCGGCGCTGCGAGAGGCCGAGGCCGTAGAAGCGGTCGAGGGCGCCGACCGTCGCGACGGTCACCGCGGCCGAGGACCCCAGGCCGAACTTCCGACCGCTGGCGTCGTCGAGCTGGCTCTCGATGCGCAGGTCGTGGAAGCGCGGTGCGATGCCGAGCTCAGCGCGGAGCTTCTCGACCAGGTCGATCGTCGCCATCACGTAGTCGTAGGGGTGGTGCTCGCGGTCGAGTGCCAGGCCGTCCTCGGCACGGGTCCAGGTCAGCGGGAGGTTGCCGTACTCCTCCGAGTGCACGCTGCCGGCGCCGTGCCCCTCGGTCACCCGGGCGGTGATGGCCCGGTCGAGGGCGATGAGCACCGACGGCTGGCCGGGCTCGACGACGGCGTACTCGCCGGCCACGAACAGCTTGCCGTGGGCTCGGAACTCGATCACCTGGTGTGCTCCTCTGTCTCGGGGTTCTCCCCCGTGCCTTCGGAGCGGAGCAGGCGGGCGGCTGGTCCGGTGCCGGACTCGATGACCGCGCCGTACCCGTCGAGTGCGGTCGCCACCCGGGCCCGGTCCGCCGGGCGGCAGAGCACGACGACGTTCGGGCCGGCGTCCGCCGTGGCGTACGCCTCGAGTCCGTCGGCCCGCATCGTGGCGACGGCGTCGAACACGGCGACGCTGCGGCTGTTCAGGTATCGGATGGGCGGGAAGGCGCCCTCGATCGTGGCGTGCATGCGGAGCGCGTTGCTCTCGGTGAGCTCGCCGATCCGGGTGAAGTCACCCGCGGCGCACGCGGCGAGCATGTCGTCCACGGTGACGGTCGTCGAGGTGACCCACGCCGGGTAGAACGGCGACGTCGCGATGGTGCGACGCATCGCCTCGCGCGAGCCGATCTCCTTCGGGCCGTCGTTGATCGTGACGACCACCATGGCCATCGGCGGCGCGGGGACGGTCTCGGCGAACGAGGCCTGGTCGTCGCCCGCGTGCCAGACGGACACCCCGCCGGGGATCGACCGCGTGGCCGAACCGGAACCGCGTCGGGCCAGTCGGGAGAGGTCCCGCGCCGACAGGTCGAGCCCGTACGCGTCGGCGGCGGCGACCGCGAGGGCGGCGAAGCCCGACGCGCTCGAGGCCAGGCCGGCACCGGTGGGCACGGTGTTCTCCGAGACGACGGCGGCACGGGCGTCCGAGCCGGCGAGCTGGCGGACCAGGTCGAGGAAGCGTTCGACCCGTACCAGGGCACCGTCGTCGACGACGCGGCCGTTGAGCGTGAAGGTGTCCGGCTCACCCTGGTCGAGCAGGGTGACGGAGGTCGTGGTGGGGAAGACGTCGAGGCCCATCGAGACGCTGCCGGTGGCGGGCAGCGCGAGGTCGGCGTCCGCCTTGCCCCAGTACTTCACGAGCGCGATGTTGGGGTGCGCGACGGCGGTGGAGGTCATCAGGCACGGGCTCCGATCGAGGTGGTCCAGGTGGCGGTCGCCCCGGCGGTGCGCAGTGCGGTCGCGATGCGGGCGGCGTGTTCGTCGTCGGCGGCGAGGGCCAGGACGCATCCGCCACGGCCGCCGCCGGTGAGCTTCGCGCCGAGGGCGTCCGCGCTGCGTGCGGCACCGACGAGCCGGTCGAGGTCCGCACTCGACACGTCGAGGGTGGTGAGCAGTTCGTGCGCGGCGTCCATGGTGACACCGAGGCCCTGGGCATCGCCGTCCACGAGTGTCCCCCGCGCGGCCCGGGCGAGTCCACCGATGCGCTCGACGACGGCGTCGACCATCTCGGGGGCACGGTCGTGGCGTTCGCGGACGGCGGCGACGGCTTCGCGGGTGTGGCCCGGCACGCCGGTGTCGGCGACCACGAAGACGAAGCGGCCGGTGACCTGCACGGGCTCGATGACCCCGGCGGCGAACCAGACGGGCTCGGAGGCGACGACCCCGCGGGCGTCGAGTCCGGAGGGGCGGCCGTGCGCGACGCGCTCGCACTGCTGGATGAGTTCGTGGTGGGTGTCGGTGTCGAGCGCGACGCCGAACACGTCGGCGACGGCGGCGGTCACGGCAGCGGCGACGGCGGCGCTCGAGCCCATCCCCCGGGCGGTGGGCACCTGGCTGTCGACCAGGACGTGCAGCGGCGTGGCCTCGGCCGCCGGGTGGCCGGTCTGCGCCAGGTGGCGGAGCGTGGCCGTGACGGCGGTGACGGTGGGCAGCACGGCGGCGGGCGCGCTGCCGAGCGGCCCGGTGTGGACGGTCGACTCCAGCGTCGTCTCGGCGCCGGCCGACAGCGGGGTCGCGGTGGCGGTCACACGGACGTCGGTCACCGGCAGGACGAGGGCGGGTGCGCCGTAGACCACGGCGTGTTCGCCGATGAGGATCGTCTTGCCGTGGGACGCCGAGGAGCCGACTCGCGGGATCGCTGTGGTCGTCGTCGGTGCGGAGGCTGGGTGGTTGCTGGTCATCGTCGGTCCGGCCAGCCTAACCGGCTCCGACGACACCCGTCCCGACGTGCGCTGACGGCACACCGCCGTCGTGCAGCCCGGACGCTGTGCAGCCCGACCCTGGGCATCCGGTGAACTGAGTTGTGCGCAACCCGGTCGCGTGCAACAGTGGTGGACATGCCCGTGACCGACGAGATGGTGTGCTTCTCCCTCTACGCAGCGACCCGGGCGACGACCCAGGCGTACCGCACCCTGCTCGAACCCTGGGGCCTCACCTACCCGCAGTACCTGGTCCTCGTGACCCTGTGGGTGGAGGGCGACCAGACCGTCTCGAGCCTCGGCGAACACCTGCAGCTCGACTCCGGCACGCTCTCCCCGCTGCTGAAGCGCATGGAGCAGGCCGACCTGGTCCGCCGCGAACGTCGCAGCACCGACGAGCGCGTCGTCACCGTCACGACCGGCGACCGCGGGCTCGCACTCCGCACCGAACTCGCCCACGTCCCGGCACGCATCGCCGCCGGCACCGGGCTCACCGACGAGCAGTCGGCCCTCGAACTCATCGCGACCCTGCAGCACCTCACCGAGGCGATGCACCGAGCCGCGTCGGCTCCCCTCACTTCGGGCTGAGCGACACCGCTCGCCCCGATCGGCCCGAGTCCTGTCGCCCAGGGCGAAACTCGGCGCCGTACGCACACCACACAGACCCCACGAAGGAAGGAACCCCACATGGACGTCCTCTACACCGCAGAAGCCCTGTCCACCGGCGAAGGCCGCAACGGCAAGGTCCAGACCAGCGACGGCACGTTCGAGCTGGACATGGCCATCCCCAAGGAGATGGGCGGCTCCGGCGCCGGCGCCAACCCCGAGCAGCTCTTCGCTGCCGGTTACGCCGCGTGCTTCCACTCCGCACTGCAGGGCGTCGCCCGCTCGCAGAAGGTCAAGGTCGCCGACTCCTCCGTCGGCGGTCGCGTCCAGATCGGCCCGAACGGCCAGGGCGGCTTCCAGCTCGCCGTCATGCTCGAGGTCGTCATCCCGGGCATGGACCACGACCAGGCCCAGGCCCTCGCGGACGCCGCCCACCAGGTGTGCCCGTACTCGAACGCGACGCGCGGCAACATCGACGTCACGATCACCGTCTCGGAGGACTAGACCATGGCAGACCAGAACACGATGCGCGCCGTCGTCCACCCGCAGTTCGGCGAGCCCGCCGACGTCCTGACCGTCGAGCAGCGCCCCGTCCCCACCCCGGGCGCCGGCCAGGTCCTCGTCCGGACCGTGCTCTCCCCGATCCACAACCACGACCTGTGGACCATCCGCGGCACCTACGGCTTCAAGCCCGAGCTGCCCGCCCAGTCCGGCACCGAGGCGCTCGGCGTCGTCGAGTCCCTGGGCGAGGGCGTCACGAACCTCACCGTCGGCCAGCGCGTCGCCGGTGGCACGTTCGGCGTCTGGGCCGAGTACTACGTCGCCGACGCGGCCGGGCTCATCCCCGTGCCGGACGCGATGCCCGACGAGGCCGCCGCCCAGCTCGTCTCGATGCCCTTCAGCGCGATCAGCCTGCTGCACTCGCTCGACCTGCACGAGGGCGACTGGCTCATCCAGAACGCCGCCAACGGCGCGGTCGGCCGCATGGTCGCCCAGCTCGGCGCCGCCCGCGGCATCAACGTCATCGGTCTGGTGCGTCGCGCCGCCGGTGTCGAGGAACTGCGCGAGCAGGGCATCGAGCGCATCGTCGCCACCGACGCGGACGACTGGCAGGACCAGGTCACCGCGATCACCGGCGGCGCCCCGATCGTCGCCGGCGTCGAGTCCGTCGGCGGCAAGGCCGCAGGCGACATCGCCTCGGTGCTCGGTGAGGACGCCACGCTCGTCGTCTTCGGCGCGATGGCCTCCCCCACGCTCGAGATCCCGTCCGGCAAGGTCATCTTCGGCCAGCTGACCGTCAAGGGCTTCTGGGGCAGCGTCGTCAGCCGCACGATGCCGGCCGAGACGAAGCAGCAGCTCTTCGGCGAGCTCATCACGCGCGTGCTCGACGGGTCGCTCACGCTGCCCGTCTCCGAGACGTTCGCGTTCGAGGACGCCCGTGACGCCGCTCGCGCGAGCGACACCGCCGGCCGCGTCGGCAAGGTGCTCCTGCGCCCGTAGGACGCACGCACATGACGGACGGGAGGCCCGGTACCAGCTGGTACCGGGCCTCCCGTCCGTCGTGGGGCGCGACGACCGCGATGGCGACCGCCGCGGGACCGCGTCAGTGCGTGCGGCGACCCGCCTTGTCGACGGTGAAGATGTTGCCGGTCGTGACGCCCTCTTCGACCTCTTCGAGGGTGCGGCCGCGGCTCTCCGGCACGAACTTCCAGATGAAGAACAGCGCCAGCAGACCGACGATGCCGAAGCCGAAGAACGTGCCGGTGATGCCGGTCGCGGCGACGATCGTCGGGAAGTACAGCCCCAGGAAGGCGTTCGCGATCCAGAGGCAGAACACCGAGATGCCCATGCCGAGCGCGCGGATCTGCGTCGGGAAGATCTCGGACAGGACGACCCAGACGGCGATGTTGAGGAAGGTCTGCATCGACCCGACGAACGCGACGACGAGGAACAGGATCACCCAGGGGCGGGCCGGGTTGCCATCGGGCAGGGCGACCGAGGCGATGCCGATGAGGAAGTGGCAGACCGTCGTCAGCGAGAACCCGATGATCAGGGTGGTCCGGCGGTTGATGCGTTCCATGTTCATGATCGCGATGACGCCACCGATGACGGCGATGACCCCGGGCGCGATGTTGGCGATGAGGGCGGCCGAGGCCTGGAAGCCGGACTCGATGAGGACCGTCTGGCCGTAGTACATGATCGAGTTGATGCCGGTGAGCTGCTGTGCGACGCCGAGGCCCGCGCCGATCAGCACGATCCGGATCAGCCACTTGTTGCCGAGCAGGGTACGCCAGCCGCTCTCGTGCTGGATCTGCGCCTCGAGCTCGTTGCTGCGCTTGATGTCCTCGATCTCGGCCTCGGCACGGTCGTCGGAGCGGATCTGGCGCAGGACGTCGAGCGCCTCGGCGTTGCGGCCCTTCGAGGCGAGCCACCGGGGCGACTCCGGCACCCGCAGCATGCCGACGAAGAGCGCGATCGCGGGCAGGGCGCAGACGGCGAGCATGACGCGCCAGACGCCGTTGCCCTCACCCCACAGGCTGCCGATGACCGCGTTCACCAGGAAGGCGGCGAGCTGGCCGATCACGATCATCAGCTCGTTGCGGCCGGAGAGCGACCCGCGGATCTCGTACGGGGCCAGTTCGGCCAGGAACACCGGGACGACCGTCGACGCGCCGCCGACCGCCAGCCCGAGGAGCACACGGCCGACGACGATCACGGCGAAGGTCGGGGCGAACACGCACGCCAGGGTGCCGACGAAGAACGTCACCGCCAGCACCAGGATCGTCTTGCGCCGACCCCAGCCGTCGGCGATGCGGCCGCCGAGCATGGCACCGATCGCGGCACCGAAGAGCAGGGAGCTGGTGACGACCCCCTCGGTGAAGTTCGTCAGGCCGAGCTCGATGGTCATCGGTCGCAGGGCGCCGTTGATCACCCCGGTGTCGTAGCCGAAGAGCAGCCCGCCGAAGGTGGCGACCAGCGCCAGCATCCCGAGGCGCCGCTGGTGGGGACCGGCGCCGTTCGGGGGCAGGGCGACAGTCGGTGCTGCCGGTTTGATGTCGACCATGTCGGTGACTCCTTCGTCCGTGATCGCGCGTCATCGCGTGGGAGTGATCGTGACCCAGAAACTTTGTCCTGTCAACCGGACAACATGTCGTATTGCGACTTGGACCGGTCCATGAAAGCCCTGGTCAGCATCGGAGCGGTCCACTGCGCATCCGGGGGTGTTCCCGCTCGCGGAGTGGACCGTCTCTGATCTTCCCACCGGGCCGCTGACGTCGACGCCGGTAGGCTCTCCGGGTCAGAAGTCGACGATCCGTCAGCCAGGGGTCGCGCGGCACGAACACAGGGGGACCATGCAGCACGGGGACGGACACCAGGGGAACAGCCGACGACGGACGGCGGCACTCGCGCTCGCCGTCCTGGTCACGACCGCCACGGCCGGGTGCTCGCTGCTGCGCGGGCCGGATGAGTTCCCCGCGCCACAGCGGACCACCGCCAGCACCGCCCCGGCCACGCCCGAGGCCGACCCGAGCGCCAGCGCCGAGGCCCGCCGGATCGCCGAGTCCGCCTCGCCCCGCACCCCGACAGCGGTGCCCACGGAGGCCGCCGCCCCGGACCCCACCGTCTCGCCGATCCCGGTCGGCAGCGTCCTCAGCGAAGCCGACGTCGTCACACCGAAGGGCAGCGTCCGGTTCCACTACCGCGTCGTCGTCGGCGCGGACGGCACCCCGACCGCGCAGTGGTCGAGCTTCGCCTCCACCCTGCCCGTCCCCGTCGCGACCACGTTCCTCGAGACGCCACCCTCGGTCGGCGACGGCATCACCTGGCACGGCGTCGGCGACACCACGCTCGGCGGCGGCCCCGGTGCAGCGGCAGCGCCCGCGTCGACGGCCCTCGACCCCGGCCGCGCGGACCCGTCCTGGCTCGGTGCGATCGTGGTCTACTCGGCGGCTGCGTCGGCCGGCCCGGACCTGCCGGTCGAGATCGGCCCCGGCAAGGTGCTCGCCGTGCAGCCCGTCCGGTGGTCGGTGCCGGCCCGCACGACGAACGTGCACCCGGTCGACGGCGGTGCCCGGCCGAACGCCACCGGGAAGTCCAGCAGTGACGGCTCGACCGATGGTGCCCCGACCGCCTACCGGATCGCGTCGGAGGACCTCATCGGCTCGGTCGCGGCTCGCTTCGGGCTGTCGGTGAAGGACCTGGTCTGGCTGAACCCGGACGTCACGGTCTACGGGGACCAGCAGTACCTCTACGAGGACACGGTCCTCAACCTGGACCCCTACCGGCGGTAGCGCGGACGGACGTCAGCGCCGACGGCTGTCAGCGCTCGGCGGTATCCGGCAGGTCCAGCTCGACCGACTCGGCGCGCTCGACCGGCCCGGCGTCGAGCACGTCGCCGATCGCCGACATGCCGGCACCGTGGTCCGTGTACCGGCGGACCGTCCGTCGTGCGGCAGCCCGCGCCGCCCCGGTCAGGCGTTCGTTGCGGCGCGCGGCATCGGCGACCCGGCCGGCGTGTCCCGCGGTGGAGAGCAGCACGTTCGCGAAGGCGCGGGCGTCGCCCTGCTCCGGGATCCCGGTGACCGTCCACGCACTCCGCACCTGCGCGTCCGGCGTGACCCCGCGACGGGTGCCCATCCGGCGCCAGTCCGACAGCGCACCCTCGGTGCGGTCGGCAGCCCGGCCGGACTCCGCGGCGCGTTCGGCGTCCGCGGACCGACGGCGCTCCGGTGCGGGCGCGGCCGAGGCCGCATCGGCACGGTCGCGTGCGGCGGTGTCGTCACCGCCCGCGGCGGCGATGCGGGCGGCGTGGGCCGCTGCTGCGGCCGCGAGGATCTCGGAACGGTCCATGCGACGACGGTACCCCGGACGACCGACCGTGCCGAGCCTCCCGGCCGGTGCGACGCCCCGCCGGACGCGAGACGCCACGCTGCCGTCGAGACGCCGCCCGGTCGCCGAGACGACACGCTGTCGTCGAGACGCCGCCACATCCGGCGGTGTCTCGACCACTCGGCACCGTCTCGCCGGCGCGACGGCGTGTCAGCGCGTCCGTCCGAGGGTGCCCTCCCGGTCAGACCCCGACGTGTGCCGCCAACACGTCCCGCACCGACGTCCACTCGTGCGGGCCGTAGCGGTCGTTGCGGACGTGCCGCAGTTCGGCCTCGCCGCTGAACATGCTCACGAAGTACTGCATCCCCTGCCAGGCCGGGAAGGTCTCGTCCTCCGTTGACGACAGCCGCCGCCCGGTCCGTGCCATCGCGGACAGGAGGCCCGTGGTGCCGGCCCACTGCAACCGGAACGTCCGCCCCGTGATCCGGGACATCGTGGCCGCCAGTTCCCGCGAGGTCACCCGGTCCCCCGCCACCTCGACGACCCGCGGGGCGTCGGCGTCGAGCGCCACGTGCGCGGTGACCCAGGCGACGTCGTCCTTCGTCGTGAAGTCGAGCACCTGGTCCGGTGAGGACCAGAACAGCACGCGCTGCCGGTCGAACAGCACCAGCGGCGCCTGCCCGGTGAGCATGTCGGCGAAGGCACCGTTGAGCACCGAGGTGGCCCGGATCGAGGCGGCGTCGACGTCGGCGGCAAACTCGCGGCGGAGCTCGAAGTTCCGGTTCGTACCGGGCGTGACCGAGCGGTAGTCGGCGGCGTAGTCGGACGGCACGAAGCGCTGCACGCCGCCGTCCACGGCGGCGGCGAGCAGTGCCCGCTGCGCGTCGACGATGACCGAGCGGGTGCCACTGACGGCCGAGACGACGACCTCGACGCCCTCGAGCGCCCGGAGCAGTGCGGCCCGGTCGGTGTAGTCGGCGACGACGACCTCGACCCGGTCCTGGTCGGCGAACTGCTCGGCGGCACGGCTCGAGCCCCCGCGGGTGAGGACGCGCACGTGCGTGTCGTGGAGCAGGAGTTCGCGGACGATGCGCGAACCGAGGTCGCCGGTGGCACCGGCGACGAGGACAGAGGTGGTCATGTCCACCACGCTACGGACGGCGGATGTGCCCGTCCGCATCGGCTGCGACGGCGAGTGCGCGCAGTCCCTGGTCGATCGAGACGGACGGCGTCCAGTCGAGGTCCGACCGGGTGCGGCGCTGGTCGAACCAGTGCGAGGTGGAGAGCTGTTCGGCGAGGAACCGGGTCATCGGTGGCTCGTCGGTGCCGGGACGGACGCGCCAGACGGCCTCGATCGCGGACCCGGCGACCCGGGCGAGCGCGGCCGGCAGGTGCCACCGCGGCGCGGGGACGCCGGAGGCCGTGCAGATGCCGGCGAGGAGTTCCCCGACCGGACGCGGCTCCCCGTTCGTCACGACGTACGCCTGGCCGTGGACGGCGTCGGCGCGGTGCAGCGCGGCGACCATCGCGGTGGCGGCGTTGTCGACGTAGCAGGTGTCGATCAGGGCCGCGCCGGAGTCCAGGACCGGCAGGCGTCCGCTCCGGGCCCGGTCGACGATGCGACCGACGAGTTGCTCGTCGCCCGGCCCCCACACCAGGTGCGGGCGGACGGCGACGACCGCGAAGCCGGGAGCGTCGGCGGCCAGGGCCAGGCGTTCGGCGGCGGCCTTGGTCCGGGCGTAGTCGCCGCGGGCGGTCTCCGGGGACGCCGGGGTGGCGTCGTCGCCGGCGATCGACGCCCCGGTGTGGGCGACGGAGGGCGACGAGACGAACACGAAGCGGGCCACTCCGGCGGCGCGGGCGGCGGCGAGCAGGTCGCGCGTGCCGTCGACGTTGACCCGCTCGAAGTCTGCGGGGTCCCCGGCGAGGGACACCTTGGCAGCCAGGTGCACGACCGCCTCGACCCCGTCGACCCCGTCGACCGCGGAACGGACCGCAGCCGGGTCGGTCATCGTGCCGAGCACGTCGGTGACGCCGTCGACACCGGAGGGCCGGCGCTGGAACGTCCGGACCTCGTGCCCGGCGTCCCGGACGGCAGCGGCGACCGCGCGGCCGAGGAAACCGCTCGCGCCGGTGACCAGGACCCTCACGGGCGGGTCATCCGTCCCCCGGCGAGCACCGACGACGCCCAGCGGGAGAGCCGCGCCCGGTCGACCTTGGAGTTGTGCCGGATGTCGGTCGGCAGCACGGGCACGACGAGGACCGCGGCGACCGGTACTCCGGCGGCAGCGCGGACCGCGTCGGCGAGTGCGGGCGCAGCCGGGCCCGGGCGTCGTGCTGCGGGGACCGTTTCGACGACGGCGACGACCTGCTGCGTGCCGGCCGGACCGATGCCCGCGATGCCGACGCGGCCGATGCCGTCGACCCGCTCGATGCGCTGTTCGGGGCCGACCGGTGTGACGACGCCGTCCGGGGTGGTCACCACGTGCTGCATGCGGCCCTCGACCCAGAGCTGTCCGGAGGCGTCGAGGTGTCCGACGTCGCCGGTGCGGTGGCCGCGCGGGTCGCTGACGCCGAGGCGCGAGGCCCGGTCGGTCCGCCAGAGCCGGTCGTAGTGGTCGCGGACGTGCGGGGCGACGACGACGATCTCGCCGGTGACGTCCGGCGCCTCGGTCCGTGCTCCGGTCGCGCGGCCGTCGGCGTCGAGCGGGGCGATGCGCACCCGGACCGACGCAGCCGGTCGGCCGACGCAGATCCCCTCGGCCCCGGACGCCCCGGCAGCGCGGACACCGTCCAGGTCGACGTCCGTCATGAGCAGCCCCTCGGTCATGCCGTAGGGGGTGTGCGCGCTGGCGTTCGGCATCAGCTCGGTCGCCGCGGTGAGCAGCGCAGCGGACACCGGGGCGCCGGCGGACAGGAACAGCCGGACCCGGCCGAGGGCCCGCCGGTCGTCGTCGGTCAGGGCGGAGGCCGTCGCGACCACGTTCGCCAGGGCCGCCGGCGAGAGGAACACCACGGTGGCGTCGGCCGCCACGACGGCGTCCGCGACCGCACGGGCGGTCAGGGTCCGGGGTGCGGTGACGTCCATGTCGGGAGCGACCGAGCGGGCGCCGAGGGCGGGGCCGAGCAGCGCGAACGGTGCGAAGCCCGCCACCAGGCCGGTGCCGACACCGACGTCGTACTGGCCGGCGAGGGCGTCCCGCACCGCGCCGAGCTGCCCGTGCGTGTACACGACGCCCTTCGCGGGGCCGGTCGACCCGGAGGTGAACAGGACCGCGGCCGGGGCGTCGGCAGCGGGAGCGTCCGGCAACGCGGAACCGGCGGCCAGGCGTGCGGCACCGCGACGGGCGACGGCGGCGAGGGTGTGCTCGACCCGCAGCGCCCGGCGAGCGGGGGCGGGCAGGGCCACGGTCGCGATCCGGCGTCCGGGCCAGCCGAGGGCCCGCGCCGCGGCGAGTCCGGGCAGGGCACCGATGATCCAGTCGGGACGGGCACCACGGACGGCGCGGGTCAGACCGCCGAGTCCGAGTCCGGCGTCCGCGACCACGACGACCGCGCCGATCCGGATGCAGGCGTAGAGGGCGGCGGTCAGGTCGGCGCCGGGGGTCACCAGGAGCGAGACCCGGTCGCCGTGTCGGACGCCGAGGTCGAGCAGTCCGGCGGCGACCTCGTCGATGCGTCGGGCCAGCAGCCGCCAGGTGATCGTGCGGGTCCCGCCGGGTGCGGCCATCTCGACCAGGGCCGGCTCGTCGCTGTCGCGGAGCTCGGTCAGGTGCGTCCAGAGCGGGCGGTGGGTGCTGTCGGCGTCGATGTCGGTGTCGGCTCCGGCATCGGCCGGGAGGCCCGGGTCGGCCGGGGTGGGCACGGTGCCGTCCGGCAGGTGGTCGCCGAGCCAGTCGAAGACCGTCCCGGCGACGTCGGCGTCGTCCGGCAGCAGGTGTCCGGCACCCTCGAAGCGGTGCACGTCGGCCTGCGGGAGCCGGGCGGCGAGGTCGTCGAGGTAGCGCTCGAGGAACACCGGGTCGCGGGGGCCCCAGAGGAGCAGAGCCGGGACCTGCAGCGCAGCGACCCCGGCAGCGATGCGGTCGAGTTCGACCGCGCTCGGGTGGGACGCGTCGACGGGGATGTCCGCGACGAACCCGCCGACCGCACCGCGTCGGGCAGCGCCGCGGTAGGGCGCCCGGTAGGCGTCGGCGGTGGCCCGGTCGAGCTTCGGGTGCGCGATCGCCAGGGTGGTCTCGATGAACGCCGGGGTGATGACCGTGGCTCGCCCGAGCAGTTGCGGGCGGAGCGCCAGACGGAGCGGGGCCGGGATCGGAGCGTCCGCGCTCTGGTGCACGGCGGTGTTGCAGGTCGTCACCGCGACGACGAGGTCCGGGTGGTCGACGGCCCACCCGAGGGAGACGACACCGCCCCAGTCGTGGCCGAGCGTGACGACCGGGCCCGCGAGCCCGAGCTCGTCGGTCAGCGCGCCGAGGTCGGCGACCCGGTCGGCCAGGCGGTGGTCGACGCCGGTGCGCTCCGAGAAGCCCATGCCGAGCTGGTCGACGGCGACGACGCGCCAGGTCGGACCGCCGGCAGCGGCGACCGCGAGTGACTTCGCGACGACCGAGCGCCACAGGTAGGACCAGGTCGGGTTGCCGTGCACGCAGAGCAGCGTGCCGACGGGCTCGACGCCGAGTGCGGTCAGGGACGCGGCCGTGTCGAGGAGGTGCCAGGTGCGCGCGGGGCGAGCCGGGCCTCCCGGGCTGTCCGACGGCGATGCCGGGACCGTGACCAGGCGGGACCAGGCCGGGTCGAGTCCGGGCAGGGGCGGCGGGAGCGTCGCCGGAGCCGTGCTCGTGGCGACGCGGGGCAACCGCGGTGTCACCAGCGCAGTTCCATCATCGCCGTGTTGATGCCGGAGCCGACACCGCCGAGGAACACGCGGTCGCCGGGGCGGATCGAGCCACGGGCGACCTCGTCCGCCAGGGTGATCGGGATCGACGCGGGGCCGACGTTGCCGAACCGTTCGTACGTCGTGGGGACCTTGTCGCGCGGGACGCCGATCGCGGCGACGAACGCATTCGTGTGCACGTCGGAGACCTGGTGCAGCACGTACCGGTCCATGTCGGTCCAGTCGAAGTGGGCGCGCGCTTCGTTCCAGGCGGCGACGACGAGCTCCATGCCGCCCTTGAGCAGCATCTTGGCGTCCGTGAACATGCCGTCGACGCTGCCGACGCACAGGTCGTACCACTGGGTCGCCGCACGGGTGACACCACCGACGATGCGGTGGCCGGTCGGGTGCAGGTCCGCCGGGCCGAGCACGGCCGCGGCGGCACCGGAGCCGAGCGTCAGGCTGGCGAACTCGCTCATGAAGTCCTTGCGGTTCCGGCCGCCCTGGTTCAGACGGTCGATGGTGTTGAGCTGCACCTGGTCGGCGTCCTCGCCGTCGACGACGAGGGCGTACTTGATCTGCCCGGAGTCGATCATGCCGGCGGCGACGCTCATGGCGTTGACGAAGCCCAGGCAGGCGTTCGCGATGTCGAAGTTGATGGCCGACGTCGGCAGACCCAGGCCGTGGTGCAGTCGCACGGCCACCGAGGGCTCGAGGTGCGGACGCGTCACCGACGTGTTGATGAGCAGGCCGACGTCCTCGGGCTTGATGCCCGCGGCGGCCATGGCACGACGTCCGGCGTCGATCGCGGCGTCCTGGAAGGACTGGTTCTCACCCCAGTTGCGGCGCTCCCGCACGCCGGCGACGCGCTCGAGCAGACCCATCGGCAGGCGGAGGCGACGGAGCACGCCGCCGAGCTTCTCCTCGATGTCCGCGGAGGTGGTCACGCGGTCCGCGACGGTGGTCTCGACGGCCAAGACAGCGGCGTTGCGGAAGCGGACGGTCGCGTTGCCGGGTCGCTCCGTCTCGGCGCTCGGGGTGTCCTGCTGAGGCCGCTCGGTCATGATCGTCACTTGCACATACTTCCGTATCGATGCTGGGTCTCCGTTGCGACTGCGCCGGACGGACCCCGGGAACGTCGTCGCCGTTGCCGATCCGGCAATCGTACTGGCCGTCCCCGAGCACCGGTGGGATGCTGCGCGGATGACCGCAGAACCCACTCCCGGCCCGGATGCCGAGGCCTACTGGACCGACCGCTACGGGGACGCCCCGATCTGGTCGGGGGCGCCCAACGCCTCGCTCGTCGACACGGTCGGGCGGCTCTCCCCCGACGGCGACCCGGCGGCAGCTGGCGGGGCTGCTCGTGCGCGCCGGGCGCTCGACCTCGGCAGCGGTGAGGGCGGCGACGCGCTCTGGATGGCCGCGCAGGGGTGGCGGGTCACCGCGGTGGACATCGCGGCGAACGCCCTCGCCCGCGGACGCGCCGAGGCCGAGCGCGTCGGACTCGGTGACCGGGTGACCTGGGTGCAGGCCGACCTGGCGACCTGGGACACCGACGACCGGTTCGACCTGGTCACGGCGTCGTTCCTGCACTCGTCGGTGTCGTTCCCGCGGGCCGCGGTGCTCCGTCGGGCGACGACGCTCGTGGCACCCGGCGGGCACCTGGTCGTCGTCGGGCACGCCGGGTCCCCGTCCTGGGCGTCGCATGCCGAGCACGCGCACGCCGAACCCCTGGTCGGTCCGGCGGAGCAGGTCTCGCAGCTCGCACTCGACGACGCGTGGGACGTCGAGGTGGGGGAGCTCCGCACCCGGCACGTCACTGCACCGGACGGCAGCCCGGCGACGCTGGAGGACTCGGTGGTCCTGGTCCGGCGGCGCTGACGGCGGTCCCGGGCCGCGGTATGCGGTCTGCGGCCCGTGACGCACGAGAGGCCCGTCGCCGGAGCGACGGGCCTCTCGTGTCAGTGCGTCGGATCAGCCGCGCAGCTCGAGGTACTTGGCGATGAGCGCCTTCGTCGACGAGTCCTGCGCGTCGAGGGCGTCCTGGTCGCCGTCGACCGCCGGGGCGACCTGCAGCGCGAGCTGCTTGCCGAGCTCGACACCCCACTGGTCGAACGAGTCGATGCCCCAGATGGTCCCCTCGGTGAACACGATGTGCTCGTAGAGGGCGATCAGCTGGCCGAGGACGCTCGGGGTGAGCTCCGGCGCGAGGATCGACGTGCTCGGCTTGTTGCCGGTGAAGGTGCGGGCCGCGACGATCATCTCGTCGGTGGTGCCCTCGGCACGGACCTCGTCGGCGGTCTTGCCGAACGCCAGCGCCTTCGACTGCGCGAAGAAGTTCGCCAGGAACAGCGAGTGGACGTCCTGGCCGGGCTGCACGGCCTTGCCGTCGCCGGTCTGGTCGGCGAGGGCGTGGGCGGGCTTCGCGACCGTGATGAAGTCGGCCGGGATCAGGCGCGTGCCCTGGTGGATGAGCTGGTAGAACGCGTGCTGGCCGTTCGTACCGGGCTCGCCCCAGAAGACCTCGCCCGTGTCGGTGACGACGTCCGAGCCGTCCCAGCGGACGCGCTTGCCGTTCGACTCCATGGTGAGCTGCTGCAGGTAGGCCGGGAAGCGGTGCAGGTACTGCGTGTACGGCAGGACCGCGTGGCTCTGGGCGCCGAGGAAGTTCGTGTACCAGACGTTGAGCAGGCCCATCAGGACGGGGACGTTCTGCTCGAGCGGGGCGGTGCGCATGTGCTCGTCGATGGCGTGGAAGCCGGCGAGGAACTGCTCCCAGTTCTCCTGGCCGATCGCGATCACGACGCTGGTGCCGATGGCCGAGTCGACCGAGTACCGGCCGCCGACCCAGTCCCAGAAGCCGAAGGCGTTCTCCGGGTCGATGCCGAACGCGGCGACCTTGTCGAGGGCGGTGGACACGGCGACGAAGTGCTTCGCGACGGCGTCCTTCTTCTCGTCGTCACCGGCGTCGGCCAGGCCCAGGCCCGCCCAGAGCCACTGGCGCGCCAGACGGGCGTTCGTCAGGGTCTCGAGGGTGCCGAAGGTCTTCGACGCGACGATGAACAGCGTGGTCTCGGGGTCGAGGCCGACGGTCTTCTCGTGGATGTCGGCAGGGTCGATGTTCGAGACGAACCGGACCTCGAGCCCCTGCTGCACGTACGGCTTGAGGGCTTCGTAGACCATGACCGGGCCGAGGTCGGAGCCGCCGATGCCGATGTTGACGACGGTCTCGATGCGCTTGCCGGTGACACCGGTCCAGGCGCCGGAACGGACCTGCTCGGCGAAGCCGTAGACCTTGTCGAGCGTGGCGTGCACGTCGGCGTCGACGTCCTGGCCGTCGACGGTCAGGGGTGCGGCGGGGACCAGGCCCTCGGTCGCCTTGGGTCGGCGGAGCGCGGTGTGCAGGACGGCACGGTCCTCGGTGACGTTGATGCGTTCACCGGAGATCATCGCCTGGTAGCGCTCAGCGACGCCGGTGTCCTCCGCGACCTGCAGCAGTGCCTGCAGGACCTCTTCGGTCACCAGGCCCTTCGACAGGTCGACGGTCAGGTCCGCGGCCTGGAAGGTGTACTTCTCGGCACGACCGGGGTCGGCGTCGAACCACCCCCGGAGGTCCGGGGAGAAGCCGGCGGCGATGCCGTCGAGCTGCTTCCATCCTGCGGTCGATGTGGGGTCGACGGGTGCGGAATCGGTCACTTCGGTCCTCCTGGACGCCAGAGCTGGACGGCCCGCAGACCTGGCGCAGCATCGCGTCGCGGGCCGGGTCCGAGCGTAGTGCCGTTCCACCGACCTCGCGCACAGGACCGCATCGCCTGTGGAGAACACGGACACGCCGGACACGACTTCGTCAGGATCGTCGCTCCGCCGACATTGCTGTAGTGAAGGAGGCACCGTGGACACCGAGACCGACACCGACGCAGACGTCGCCCTCACCCGACGACTGGCGGGCGGGGACCGCGCTGCGCTGGCGGACGCGTTCGACCGGTTCGCGCCGACGCTCACCCGCTACGCGTGGGCGCTGGCCGGCAGCCGGCAGGACGTCGAGGAACTCGTGCAGGACACGTTCCTGACGCTCTGGCAGAAGGCCGACACCCTGCAGCTGTCGACCCGTGCGCTCCTCCCGTGGCTGCTGGTGGTCTGCCGGAACCACGCGCGCAACCAGGCCCGGGCGGTCGCGGGACGGGCCGCCGACGAGCTGCCGGCCGAGCTCGCCGTGCCGGAGGCCGACCAGGAGGCCCGTGAGCGCCTCCGGTGGGTCCGTGACGAGATCGACGCCCTCCCGCCGCTCGACCGGCGGATCTGCGAACTCTGCCTGATCGAGGGCCACTCGTACACCGAGGCGGCCGCGATGCTCGGGCTGAGCGTCGGCGCCGTCACCCAGCGGGTCTCCCGCTCCCGAGCACGACTGAAGAAGGCGGTGACGCACGATGAACACTGAGCCCCCCACCGGAGACGACCTGCAGCGGATGCTCGTCTCGATGAAACAGAACGTCCTCGAGCACGCCGAGGAACGTCACCCGAAGCCCAAGCGCCACCGCAGCCGCATCGTCATCGCCACCATCGCCCTCCTCGCCCTCGGCACGGCCGGTGGAGCCGTCGCCCTCGCCGTCGTCCCGCAGGTCCAGCAGGCCGCGCCGGCACCGAGCCCGACGACCGAGCCGTCGGTGCCGGCGAGCACGCCGGCGTCCGCGCCGGTCGTCGACACCCCGGCTCCGAAGCCGTCCGCGTCGAGCGCCGCCGCGCCGTCGCGGTACCCGACCGACTGCCGGGCGCTGTACTCCGACGCGGACCGGGAGCGGCTCTTCGGCAGGACGCCCCTCACCCAGAGCCCCGCGCACCCGGACGGCACGACCGTGCCCGCACCGTCGACGATGCCGTACGCCGGCGGCACCTGGACCGCTTCCGAGTGGCTCGACTGCGTCTGGGCGGATCCCCGCGCCGACGTCAGCGGCATCCACGTGACCATCGGCAGCGCCTCGGCCGCGGCGCTGTCGGGGCGCGAGGACGGGTTGCGCGCGGCCGGTGCCGACTGTGCTCCGGGCGACGGCGGGACGGTCTGCTCACGCAGGTTCCGAGCCGACCCGTCCCCGCAGGACGGCACCGAGACCTCGTGGTGGGACGGCGACGGTCGCTGGATCACGATCAGCCAGGTCAACGCACCCACCTCGGGCCTGCTGTCGGCGACCATCGCCGGGCTCTCGTCCGACCGCGTCGGACCGGGCTCCTGGGTCGTGAGCGGCGCGGGCGTCGGACCGATCACCATCGGCAGCGCCTTCCAGGACGTGGTGGCGGCGGTCGGACCGGTGGTGCCGCAGGCGAACGGCTCCTGCCCGAACCCGAACGTCGGGATCTTCGACTCCGGTGACCTGCACCTCGTCGTCCAGCAGGCGGACGGCAAGGTCATCGGCGTCGAGGCCGGCGGACTGACCACCGCGGCCGGGATGGGCCGGGGCAACAGCCTCGACCAGCTCCGGGCGGCCTACCCGGACCTCACCCGCACGCCGGGCTACGGCGACGACTCGTCCCCCTCGTTCGCCTACTGGAGCGTCCGTGACGGCGACCGGTCGGTGACGTTCGAGATGGACGACGCCGGCACGTCGGTGATCGGCGTGTGGGTCGGCGTGGACCCGCGGCCGCCGTACGAGTACTGCGGCTGACGACCCGCGGCGGCCGGGACCGCGGCCTTCCCGGCGCTGTGGCCTTCCCGGGCAATCGGTACGACGACAGTCGTACTGTGGACGAGCCCACGAACCGAACAACCGGGAAGGACCCGCGTGACCCACGCACTCTTCGACCCCATCACCCTCCGCGGACTCGAGATCCGGAACCGCGTCTGGATCCCGCCGATGTGCCAGTACATGGTCGAGGCGCAGGACGGCGTCCCCACGCCCTGGCACCTCGTGCACCTGGGCGGCCTGGCCCGCGGCGGTGCCGGCGCAGTGGTCGTCGAGGCCACCGGCGTCGTCCCCGAGGGTCGCATCAGCCCGCAGGACCTCGGGCTCTGGAACGACGAGCAGCGCGACGCGTTCCGGCCGATCACCGACTTCATCCACAGCCAGGGGGCCGTCGCCGGCATCCAGCTCGCCCACGCCGGCCGCAAGGCCTCCACCAGCCGCGAGTGGGGTCCCACCGCGGGCGGCGGCAACGTCGCGCCGGAGCAGGGCGGGTGGCAGCCGGTCGGCCCGTCGCCGGTCGCGTTCCCCGGCCTGCACGTCCCCACCGAGCTGACCGTCGAGGGCATCGCCGACGTGGTCCGGGCCTTCGCGGTCGCCGCACGCCGCGCCGTCGACGCCGGCTTCGACCTGCTGGAACTGCACGGAGCCCACGGGTACCTGCTGCACGAGTTCCTGTCGCCCCTGTCGAACGAGCGCACCGACCAGTACGGCGGCTCGCTCGAGAACCGCGCCCGTGCCCTCCTCGAGACGGTCGACGCCGTCCGGGCCGAGGTCGGCGAGGACGTCCCGCTCGTGGTCCGTCTGTCCGCGACCGACTGGGTCGAGGGCGGCTGGGACCTCTCCGAGTCCGAGCAGCTGTCCGCCTGGCTCGGCGAGCACGGGGTCGACCTCGTGTCGGTGTCGACCGGCGGCAACGTCCAGAACGCCCCGATCCCGGTCGGCCCCGGCTACCAGCTGCCGTTCGCGACGGCGATCCGGCAGGCCACGGGCGTGCCGGTCGCGGCCGTCGGGATGATCGACGACCCGTTCCAGGCGGAGCAGATCGTCGCCCTCGGGCAGGCCGACGTGGTGCTCATCGGGCGGGGCGCGCTGCGCGACCCGAACTTCCCGATCCGTGCCGCGCAGGCGCTCCGGGTGGACCTGCCGTACAAGCCGGCACCGTACGAGCGCGCCTACCGCTGATGCGCGCGAGGTGACGGACGGGAGGCCCGCACCACGGCCTCCCGTCCGTCGCCCTCCACAGGTGGCCGGGTCCCGACCACCGTCCACAGGTCGGTGTCGCCGCGGCGGCCCTGCCGACATGAGCCGCTACCGTGGTCCCCATGACGGGCACGGGGGTGACCGCCGGGGACGGACCGGCGCGCAGCGAGGAGTGGTCGCGGCTACCGGTGGGGCGGCGCGAACGCCGGCAGGACGCGGTCCTGGCGCTCGTGCTCGCCGCCGCGCTCACGGTATCGATGACCCTCTACGGCGCGATCGGCCTGTACGACGACCCGGCTCCCTGGTGGGTGTCGGCGCTGATGGTCGTCGCGAACGCCGGTCCCCTGGCCTTCCGCCGGCGTTTCCCGATGTCGGTCGCCGTCCTCACGGCGCTGGCCTTCGCCGCGACCCAGCTCCTGCACGTGCCAGAGGGGCTGTTCCTCAACTTCACGCTGTTCATCGCCCTGTACACGGTCGGTGCCTGGTGCTCCGACCGGACCCGCGCCGAACTGGTGCGCTGGGTCCTCATCCTCGGCATGTTCGCGTGGGTGTTCCTGGCGATCGTGTTCCGGTGGTCGGTGCCGAGCGCGCTGCCCGACGACGGTGACTCGGCGATCCCGCCGTACGTGGCGAACTCCCTGCTGGCGATCGTCATCAACCTCGTGTACTTCGGCGCGGCCTGGTACTCCGGCAACCGAGCCTGGACGGCCGCGGTCGCCAAGCACGACCTCGACGAGCGCACCGCCGAACTGGCTGCCGAGCGGGAGCGCTCCGCGGTGCAGGCCGTCGCGCTCGAACGCGTCCGGATCGCCCGCGAACTGCACGACGTCGTCGCCCACCACGTGTCGCTGATGGGCGTGCAGGCCGGTGCCGCCCGACGGGTGCTCGAGCGCGACCCGGAGCAGGCCGCCACGTCCCTCGCCGTCGTCGAGGACAGTGCCCGGACCGCGGTGGAGGAACTGCGCCGGATGCTCGGCACCCTCCGCCAGACCGACGCCGACGGGCACACGCTGCCCGCGGACGCCCCGAGCACCGAGGGGCTCGCGCGCCTGCCGGAACTCGCCGCCGCCGCGACGACCGCCGGGCACGCCACCGGCTTCAGCGTCGTCGGCGAAGCACGCGCCGTCCCGCCGACCGTCGCCTCGGTCACCTACCGGATCGCCCAAGAGGCGGTGACGAACGTCCTCAAGCACGCCGGCCCCGACGCCCGCGCCGACCTGCGGCTGCGGTACCTGCCGGACGCGCTCGAGCTCGAGGTGACCGACACGGGTGCCAGGGCACGGGCCTCCCGGTCGACCGCGGGCAGCGGACTCGGCCACGTCGGGATGCGCGAGCGCGTCGACGCGGTCGGCGGACGGATCGAGATCGGGCCCCGAGCCCGCGGCGGCTACCTGGTGCGGGCATGGCTGCCGACGGCGTGATCCGGGTGGTCCTGGCCGACGACCAGGACCTGGTGCGGGCGGGCTTCCGGGTGATCCTCGAGTCCGAACCCGGCGTGCGGGTCGTGGCCGAGGCCCGCGACGGTGCGGCAGCGGTCGCGGCCGTCGCCGAGCACCGCCCGGACGTGGTGTGCCTCGACGTGCAGATGCCCGGCGTCGACGGGCTCGAGGCGGCACGGCGGATCACCGCGACGGACGACCCGCCGGCGGTGCTCGTGCTGACCACGTTCGACACCGACGAGTACCTGTTCGACGCCCTCGCGGCCGGTGCCAGCGGCTTCCTGCTGAAGAACGCCTCGCCCGAGAAGCTCATCGAGGCGGTGCGGACCGTCGCCGCCGGGGACGCCCTGCTCGCCCCCGACGTGACCCGGCGGGTGATCAGCCGCGCGACGACGGCGAGCGTGCCCGTGGTGACGCCGGCCGCCGAGCCGCCGACCGTCAGCCCCGAACCCTGCGCGGCTCCGGTGCCCGGCCTGACCGAGCGTGAGACCGAGGTGCTCCGGCTGCTCGGACGGGGGCTCAGCAACGCCGAGATCGCCCGGCTGCTCTTCGTCGGGGACGCCACCGTGAAGACCCACGTGTCGAACGTGCTGCAGAAGCTCGGCCTGCGCGACCGGATCCAGGCCGTGGTGTGGGCGTACGAGAACGGCGTGGTCCGCTCCGGCGACTGACCTGGCCTCCCCCGCGCGGCGGAGGCGACGCCGGCGCGATCCCCGTCGCGTGTGGGAGGCACCGAACCGCCCGCTCTCGTAGCGTCGGAGGCGCAGCGAGGGCCGCTGCGGAAGGGACCCGCCATGCTCAGCATCGAGGGAGTGACGAAGCACTTCGGCGAGCGCCAGGTGCTCGACGACGTCGGCTTCACCGTCGGCCGCGGTCGGTTGACCGGGTTCGTCGGCGGCAACGGCGCCGGCAAGACCACCACCATGCGCATCATGCTCGGCGTGCTCGACGCCGACAGCGGCACGGTCGCGATCGACGGCGTCCCGATCGGCCCCGCCGACCGACGTCGGTTCGGGTACATGCCCGAGGAACGTGGCCTCTACCCCAAGATGCCGGTCGCCGAGCAGGTCACCTACCTGGCGCGGCTGCACGGCGTCGACCGCAGGACCGCGACCACTCGGACGGCCGAGCTGCTCGAGCGGCTCGAACTCGGCGCACACGCCGCGGACCCGGTGGAGAAGCTCTCGCTCGGCAACCAGCAGCGGGTGCAGGTCGCCGCGGCCCTGGCGCACCGGCCCGAGGTCCTGGTGCTCGACGAGCCGTTCTCCGGGCTCGACCCGATGGCCGTCGACACGGTCCTCGGCGTCCTCCGCGAGACGGCGGCGGACGGGGTGCCGGTGCTGTTCTCCAGCCACCAGCTCGACGTCGTCGAACGGCTCTGCGACGACGTCGTTGTGATCGCCGGCGGTCGGATCAGGGCCGCCGGGCCGCAGGACGAGCTGCGTCGCAACGCCGGTCCCGCCGCGTGGGAGATCCTGGTGGCGGACGACGTCGCCTGGCTCCGCGACGAGCCCGGGGTCACCATCCGGGCCTTCGACGGCGGGTACGCCCTGTTCGAGGCCGACGAGTCCGTCGCCCAGACCGTCCTGCAGCGTGCGGTCGCCCGTGGCGGGGTGGCGTCGTTCGGCGCGCGGGTCCCCCGGCTCAGCGAGGTCTTCACGGAGGTCGTCCGATGAGCGCCGTCCAGCGCGGCATCCTGCAGCGCAGCACCGTCGACGCCGTCCGGCTCGTCACCGTGCGGGAGATCCAGGCCCGGCTCCGCAGCAAGGCCTTCGTCGTCTCCGCGGTGATCCTGCTCGTGATGGTCGTGGCGGGCATCGTCGTCGCGGGCATCGTCGGGAAGTCGACGGCGAACGCGACGACCCCGGTCGCCGTGGTCAGCGGGGTGACCCTGCCGAGCTCGGACGGGCTCGACGTGACCAGGACGTCCGACCGTGGCGCCGCCGAGCAGCTCGTCCGTGACGGCGAGGTGGACGCCGCGATCGTCCCCGACGGCGGGCAGCTCGGCTTCCGTGTCGTCGGTCTCGACAGCGCCCCGACCGACGTCGTGCAGGCGCTCAGTGTCTCGCCCGAGGTCGACCTGCTCGACCCCGGCGCCCTGCCGCCCGGTCTGGTGTCCCTGGTGGGCATCGCGTTCGGCGTGGTGTTCTTCGCCTCGGCGGTGACCTTCGGCCAGTCGATCGCGCAGAGCGTCGTGGAGGAGAAGTCCACCCGGGTGGTGGAGATCCTGATGGCGGCGATCCCGGCTCGGGCGCTGCTGGCGGGCAAGGTGATCGGCAACAGCGTGATGGCGCTCGGACAGATCGTGGCGATCGCGATCGCGGCCGCCGTGGCCCTGGCGGTGACCGGGCAGGACAACCTCTTCACGCTGCTCGGCCCGAGCGCGCTCTGGTTCGTCGGGTTCTTCGCGGTCGGGTTCGTCCTCATCGCGGCGCTGTTCGCGGCGTCGGCGGCACTGGTGTCCCGTCAGGAGGACGTCGGCAGCGTGACCACCCCGGTGATGATGCTGCTGATGATCCCGTACTTCCTCATCGTGTTCGCCGCGGACGACCCGACGATCCTCGGGATCATGTCGTACGTGCCGTTCAGCGCTCCGATCGGCATGCCGGTCCGGATCTTCCTGGGCACGGCCGAGTGGTGGGAGCCCCTGCTGTCGCTGGTCGTCGTGGCGGCGTCGGCCCTGGTCGTCGTGCTCCTCGGTGCACGGGTCTACGAGAACGCCCTGCTCCGCACCGGGGGCCGGGTGAAGCTGGCCGAGGCGATCCGCGGCTGACCCGCGGTGATGCGGTGACGCGCTGATGGTCCGTAGGACGCGGCCGGTCGGTCCCCCGTGGCGGTTCCCGGACACCGGGCTGCCACGGGGGACGGCCGTCGTGGGATGCTTCGCCTGATGCCGATCGACGACGCGATGCCGGTGCGTCTCGACGTGACGGGGACGGACCTCGGAGAGGCCGCGACCTTCATCGCGGACCTGTACGGCGCCGACCTGCACGTCGGGCCGGCGTCGACGCCGTTCTCGTTCCGGTACGTCGCCCTCGGCGACAGCACGATGTCGCTGCACACGTCGCAGTTCGCCGGTCACGTCGACGGGGACCTGCCGCCCTCCGACGCCGTCATCGTGCAGTGGCTGCAGTCCGGGTCCTCGCGGCTCGACACCGGGGGCACGGTGCTCGAGATGGAGCCCGGCGTCCCCGTGCCCCTGCTCCCCGACCGCACGTTCTCGTTCGCGATGGACGACTACGAGCAGCGCCTCGTGCACCTGTCCCGCGAGGTCGTCGAACGCGTCGCGGCCGAGCAGGGTGCCGACCTGTCCGCCGGGCTGCGCTTCGACCACCTGACCGCACCCTCCGAGCAGTCCGTGCGGACCTGGCACAACACGGTGTCCCTCATCTCGCACACCCTCCGCGACGGGACGCCCGGGCGGCTGCTGCACGCCGAGATGGCCCGGCTGGCGGCGGCGTCCCTGCTGGAGATGTACCCGCAGCAACGTCCGGTGCGCCGGCGCCCCGAGGGCACCGCGCTGTCGGTGCACGTCCGCGCGGCCGTCGAGTACATCCAGGACCACGCCCGGATGCCGATCACGACGAGTTCCCTGGCGCGACACCTCGACGTCAGTCTGCGCGCGCTGCAGGAGGCCTTCCAGCGGGACCTGCAGACCACGCCGAACGCCTACATCCGGCAGGTGCGTCTGGACCGGGTGCGCCAGGAGTTGCTCGTCTCCGACCCGACCGCCGTCTCGGCGCGCGAGGTCGCCGCGGCCTGGGGGTTCGCCCACCTCGGACGCTTCGCGCAGCAGTACGCGGCGGAGTTCGGCGAGAGCCCGAGGGACACGCTCGAACGGTCAGACGAGCTTCGGCCTAGATGAAGTCGGTGTGCGCGCTGGGCGCGTAGGCCGTCATGAGCGTCGCGGCCGCGAGCCGGGCCGATCGCGCCGGACGGGTGGTGCGGTGGATCGCCGACTCGACCTTGGCGCCCTCGACCAGCAGGGAGAGCGCGTCCGCCACGTGCACGGGCAGGCCGGCGCGACCGGCGAGGGCGTGCAGGTGCGCTTCGATGCCGCGCAGGTGTTCGTGGGCCAGGGCGGCGACGCGGGACTCGGAGCGGCCGAGTTCGCCGTACCCGTTGATGAACGCGCAGCCGGTCCAGGTCGGGTCACGGAAGCAGGCCTCGAGGTGCGCGAACACGGTGAGGATCTCGTCCCGGGCATCTGCGGCTCCGAGGGCGGCCTCGGCGAGCCCGTCGTTCCACTGCGCGTGCCGGTGTTCCAGCACGGCGACGACGACGTCGATCTGGTCCGGGAAGTACGCCCGGACCGTCTCCGGGTCCGTCCCGGCGAGCGTCGCGACGGTGGCGTGGTCGAGACCGGCGGCACCCTCGGCGGTGAAGACCCGGTCGGCGGCGTCGACGACGCGAGCACGGTCCCAGCGGTGCGGTTCGTGCTCGACGTCGACGCCCACGTCAGATGGTCGTCGTCGTGGTGCGGAGCGCGGTGCTCCGGGCGGTGCGCTCGGCACAGAGTGCCTCGAGGCGTCCGAGGCGGGCCCAGACGACCCGGTGGTCGGCACTCAGCCCGGACGAGTCGGCCGTCACGCGGACCGGGCCCTGCTCGAGGGCGATCATGCGGCGGCCTGGAAGAAGTCGGCGTACGTCGGGTCGGTGCTGACACCGATGCCGAGCCGGCTGATCACGATCCGGTCGATCTCGAGGGGCGAGGACATGCCTCGACGGTGCCACTCCAGCGGGTCGGAGCGGAGTTCCTGCATCAGGGTGGAGTCACGCACGGAAGGCCTCCTGTTCGCGCATCAGCGCGGTCATGTCGATGGGTTCGGTCAGCGCGACGACGTCGTACGGCGCTGGTGCTGCGGCGATCACGAGGCGACCACCAGGGCGATCACGGCGAGCGTGAACGTGCTGACGGCGGCGAGGCCGACGACGAGCGCGCTCGCGGTCAGGATGCGACCGCGGGTGGCTTCTCGGACCTCGGTGAAGACCTCGGTGCGCGTCGGCCGGTGGAGGGCCGGGCCGCCGGCGAGGGGTGTCGGGATGGCGGTGGTGGTGGCGGGCATGAGCGTCGCCTCCTCTGCAGGGACCTCGTTCGGTCCCACGTCGACCGGGGCGACCGCTGCGGCCAGGCCACCGCAGATCGCGGGGGATGTCGGGGCACGCGGGATGGTGTTCGTCCTGGTGTCTCCGACGCTACGACACCCGCTCCAGCTGACACGAACGCGTCCGCGGATCCGCGAATCGCGACGGATCGGTGCCGCGCATCCCGACCGGGGATCACGCCCCGACCCGCCCAGCGCAGCGTGTGCAGCGGAGCGCGTTCAGCGCAGTGCGCGCCGGTACCGCCAGCGGACGACGACCTGCGCGGCGCGGAGCACCGGGAACACCAGCGCCCAGGCGCGGGTGGTCGACGGCCGGGTCAGGGACCGCAGCGTCAACCAGACGGTGTCGCCGTCGCGGCTGACGATGAACGACTCCTCGCCGTCGACGGGGTGGCCGGGCAGGGTCCGGTAGGCGAACCCGACCCGGTCGTCGGTGCGCACCACCGCGACGACCTCGACCGGCTCCCGCACGACGACCGGGCCGATCCGGAAGCGCACCTCGAGCCGTCGGCCCGGCTGCACCTCGGTGTCGTCGGGCACCGAGAAGCCGCTGCGGGTCTTCACACCCCACCGGAGCACCGACCGGGAGGCCCGCTCCCACGCCGCCTCGCCGGTCCCGACTGCAGACCGCCGCTCGTACCGCCGGTGCGTCGGGGCGCTCGGTCCCCAGACGGCGGACGCGGGATCCGTCCGCGCCGTCCCCTCGTCGCTGCCCATGCCGGCCATCCTGCCCGAGTGCCGTGCCCGAGGACGCGGGACGACCCTCCCGGCCGGTCGCCGACCACCCCGTCGCCGACCACCCCGTCGTCAGGGCCCGCGCGTACCGTCCACATCATGAGCAACGTCATCATCCTCGGCGGCCACGGCCGCGTCGCCCTCCTCACCGCGCAGCTCCTGACGGGCCGCGGCGACACCGTCTCGTCGGTCATCCGGAAGGCCGAACAGCAGGACGACGTCCGCGCCACCGGTGCGGAGCCCGTCGTCGCCGACATCGAGCAGCTCGACATCGCCGGCCTCACCGACCTGGTCCGCGGCCACGACGCGATCGTGTGGGCAGCCGGCGCCGGCGGGGGTTCCGCCGAGCGAACCTGGGCCGTCGACCGGGACGCCGCGATCCGCTCGATGCACGCCGCCCTCGAGGCCGAGGTCCAGCGCTTCGTCCTCGTCTCCTGGTCGGACGCGGGCCTCGGCCACGGCGTCCCCGAGGACGACGACTTCTTCGCCTACGCCGAGGCGAAGACCGTCGCCGACGCGGTCCTCCGCGACTCGGCGCTCGACTGGACGATCGTCGCCCCGAGCACCCTGACCGACGACGACGCGACCGGCTCCGTCGAGACCGCCGACCCGTCCTCGAGCATCGCCCGCGGGGACGTCGCCGCGCTGGTCGCCGCGTCCCTGCACGACGACGCGTCGGTCGGCAAGACCTTCCGCGTCAACACCGGCGACGTCGCGATCGAGCAGTTCGTCCGCGACTGAGCCCGCGTCTCCGTTCCACCGAGACGCCGCCGACCTGCCGAGACGCCGCCGGATCCGGCGGCGTCTCGCGCGTTCGGCGGCGTCTCGTGCGTCCGGGCCCGCCTCAGGGCAGCAGCGCCGCGGCCACCGCCCGCGCGGTCGCGGTGTCGTCGGCGTCGCCCCGGAGGCGCATCGCCAGCGCCCCGGAGACCACGAGGAGCAGCCGGTCCGCCAGGCCCTCCGCCGCCCCCACCCCGACCAGGGGCACCGCGGCGTCGCGCAGCCGTGACCGCAGCGTGGCGGTCTCGTGGTGCAGCACCACGGTGATCTCGTCCGGCGCGTCCGCGTACTCCGACGCCGTCCCGAGGAACGCGCACCACCGCGACCCGGAGGGCGTCGACCGGAAGGCGTCGAGCGCGTCGAAGACCGCGAGCACCCGGCCACGGTCATCGGACGCGCGGGCGAGCGCCTCGTCCCACACCCGCAGCCACTCGTCGTGCCGGCGCTCGAGGGCGGCGGCGACCAGGGCCTCCTTGCTGGCGTACCCGCGGTAGAGCGTGGCGGCGGAGACCCCGGCGCGTTCGAGGACGGCGTCGATCGGGGTCGCGGCGATGCCCCGCGTGAAGAAGAGCTCCTCCGCGGCGTCGAGGAGCTTCCGCTCGGTTCCTGGACGCATCGTCATGCCTGCACCCTAGGCTCTGAAAAGTGAAACGTACGTTTTCGTTCTTCGCTGCGCCCGCCGTGCTCGTCGGCAGCGGCACGGCCCTCGTCGCGGCCACCTACGGGCTCGTCCGACTGGCCTACGGGCTGTTCCTGCCCGACGTGCAGGACGCGATCGGGCTCGGCGACGGACCCGCGGGCTGGATCGCGTCGGGATCCTCGGTCGTCTACTGCATCGGCGCGCTGGTCGGCTTCGTGCTGGCTCCGGAGCGCCCACGTACCGCGGTCGTCCTCGCTGCGCTGACGGCCGGACTCGGAGTCGCCGGGATGGCAGCGAGCACCACCCCACTCGTGTTCGGCACCGCCGCGGTCGTCAGCTCGGCGGGTGCCGGACTGGCGTCGCCCGCACTCGTCCGGCTCGTGCAGCGGGACCTGTCGGCCGAGCGGGTGAACGGGGCGCAGGCGGTGGTCAACTCCGGCACCGGGCCCGGCCTCGTCGCCGCGGGCGTCCTCGCCCTGGTGCTGCTGCCGGACTGGCGGGTGGCCTGGGCGGTGGCCGCCGTCGTCACGGTCACCGCCGGGGCCGCCGTCCTGCTCGCCGACCGAGCCGCGGCACCGGCGCCGACGGGGACCGGGCCCACGACGGGGACGGGGAGGGCGACGGACACCGAGCGCCGCCCGAGCCCCGTCCCACCCCTGGCGTGGTTCGCCGCCCACCGCGGCCCGGTCCTGGTCGCACTGCTCCTCGGGGCCGGCTCGGCCGCGGTCTGGACCTACGGCCGCACCCTGCTCGTCGATGCCGGCGCCCCGACGATCCTGTCGGTGGTGGCGTGGATCGCCCTGGGCACCGGGGGCGCGTCGGTCGGCCTCACCTCGCGGTGGCTCGGACGCCTGCCCTCCCGCACGGCGTGGGCCCACACGGCCGCTGCGGTCGCCCTCGCCACCCTCGGCCTCGGTCTGGCCGCGCAGCTGCACGGCGTCACACTGGCCGCGGTCGCGCTGCTGAGCTGCGCGCTGTTCGGCTGGGGCTACACCGCGGCGACGGGCGCCCTGATCTCGTGGACGACCGAACTCGACCGGGACCGCGCGGCATCGGGTACCTCGGTGCTCTTCGTGGTCCTCGTCCTCGGGCAGGCACTCGGCGCGGCGGCAGCGGGCAGGGCGCTCGCCACCGTCGGGGCGGGCCCGGTGTTCATCGTCGCCGCGGTGGTCGTCGCGCTCGGGGTGGTCCCGGCGCTCGCGGTGGTCCCGGCGCTCAGGGGGCTCCCGGCACTCAGAAGTCCTCACCGATGTCCGGCACGTCGGTCATCTCCGCGTTCCACGCCGGCCGAGCCGGCTGGAGACGCAGCGTCTCCGCCTCGAGGTACTCGATGACCTGCTGGTCGAACGGCTCGTCGGCACTGTCCGGCACCGGCGTGGAGAAGATCTCGCTCGCCGGCCCGATGAGCAGGTGCGCGTAGACCGTGCCGCCGCCCTCGGTGACCACCGGGATCTGCACGACGTCGGACTTCCCGGCCACCGCCAGGGCACGGCAGTAGCGGAGGAGGGCCTTGCAGGTGCGGTCCCCGGTGAGGATGTGGCTGTTCACGTAGTGGACACGGCGCATGTCGGCCAGGCTGTCGGACGGCTCCTGGGGGACGTTTAAGATCGGCCGGAGCCGGACAGACGGCGCGGAAGGACACACCACCATGGGCAAACTCGTCTACGACTCCACGTTCACCGCCGAGTTCGACGACCGCCTGCTGACGCACCTGCAGATCGTCATCGGGATGAAGCTCCGGCGTGGTGAGTCCTTCATGTTCTCGTGGAAGGACGACGTCGAGCTCGGGGACGGCCGCACCGCGATCTGGCTCGACCGCTCGATGCCCCTGGTCTTCCGGTACTCCGGCAGCCGCATCCCCGCCGTGAACCGTGCCTGGGTCGAAGCGCTCGGCCTGACCGCCGGGTCGTCCGCGGGCCTCCGCATCGTGCCGGAACCGACCGACTCCGGAGACACCCTGTGAAGCGCACGGTCCTGACCTACGGCGGCACGCAGTACACGATCGCGAACGAGGACACCGAGACCGTCCAGGCGCGCATCGACGCGGGCCTCCGGGAGCACCCGTTCATGTGGCTGCAGGTGAACTACGGCGACGGCCGGGCGACCCCCGCCATGCTGCTCATCTCCCCCGCGACGCCGGTGGCGATCATCACCGAGCGCGACGTCGACGAGCAGGACGAGGACGGCTCCGTTGCCCGCTACCTGCTGCCGGAGCAGACCCGCCCGGCGTCGATCGAGATCGGCCCCACCGACCACTGAGCGCGCGCCCGGTCCCGGTCCCGTCCGGGAGGCGCGCCACCCGCCCGCCAGTCGGCCGACGTCCGGCGGACGCAACCGCTCGCAGTCAGCCCCGCCCGCCGCCGAGCAGCGCCCGCAGGGCGTCCTCGAGCGGCCGGGCCACCGCCTCGACGTCCGCGGAGGCCAGCGGCTCCACCTTCGTCGAGGTCCGCAGCATCGTCATGCCGAGCACCACGGAGAGGGCGATCTCGGCACGGACGAGCAGGTCGTCGTCGTCCGCGGACGAGCTGCCCGCACGGGCGGCACCGGCGAGCCGTTCGGCGTAGCCGCGGAGGGTCTCCCGCCGGATCCGGTCCACGGCCTCGTCCCCGGAGCCACGCAGCAGCAGGAGTAGCTGCATCGAGTCCTCGTCCGTCGGTGACCGGATGATGTGCCGGATGAGCCCGCCGAGCACGCGCTCGAGATCAGAGCCCGACGGCGCAGCCTCCTGCTCGGGGGTCGCCCGGTCGAGACAGGCGCGGAACAGCCCCTCCTTCGACCCGAAGTACCGGTTGATGAGCGCCACGTTCACCCCGGCGTCGGCGGCGATGTCCCGCACGGTGGTGGCCCGGTAGCCGTCGAAGGCGAACCGATGCCGAGCGGCCTGTACGAGGGCCAGGCGGGTGGCAGCGGCGTCCTTGCTCATGGCCCGAGCGTAGCGGGCGCGGCCGGACGCTCGACGGCGATGTAATCGGGTGTTGACATCGGTCGGGGAACGCGTACCCTCGTGAAGTCAGCAGTTGTTGACATCGACAGCGTCGTCGGTCCCCCACCCCGCACGCACCCGATCCGACCAGACGGAGCACGATGTCCACCGCCACCGCGAGCCCCCGCACGGGCTCCACCCCGACCGCCGACCACGGCCGTCGTCCGAACACCACCGCGATCATCGTCTACCTGTCCCTCGGTGGCCTGTCGTTCGCGGTCCTGCAGTCCCTCGTCGCTCCCACACTCGCCACGATCGGCCAGGACCTCGGCGCCTCGACCAGCGCCGCCAGCTGGGTCCTCACGGCCTACCTGCTCTCGGCGTCGGTGCTCACCCCGATCCTCGGCCGCCTGGGTGACATGGTCGGCAAGCGCAAGGTGCTCATCGTGGTCCTCACGATCCTCCTGGCCGGCGCCGTCCTCGCCGCCCTCGCCCCGAACCTCGGCGTCCTCATCGTGGCGCGCGCCCTGCAGGGTGCCGCGGGCGCGGTGATGCCGCTGTCCATCGGCATCGTCCGCGACGAACTGCCGAAGGAGAAGGTGAGCGTCACCATCGGGCTGCTCTCCGCCATCTTCGGCATCGGCGCGGGTGTCGGCATCGTGGCCGCCGGCCCGATCGTCGAGCACCTGTCCTGGCACTGGCTGTTCTGGCTGCCCGCCGTCCTCGTCGTGATCGCCCTGCTCGGCGCCGTGTTCGGCATGCCCGAGTCGCCGGTCCGGAAGCCCGGCCGCCTGGACGTCGCCGGCACCGCGGTCCTGGCCGTGTCGCTCGTCGCGATCCTGCTCGCCGTCAGCGAGGGCCAGACCTGGGGCTGGGGTGACGTGAAGACCGTCGGCCTGCTCATCGTCGGCGCCGTCGCGCTCGTCGCGTTCGTGTTCGTCGAACTCCGCGTCGCCGAACCCCTCATCGACGTGCGGCTCTTCGCCGTCCGCGGCGTCTGGACCGCCCACGTCGTCGCACTCGTCTTCGGCTTCGCGATGTTCGGCACGTTCGTCCTCGTCCCGACGATCCTGCAGCTGCCCAGCGCGCTCGGCTACGGCTTCGGCAAGGACGTCACCCAGGCCGGCCTGTTCCTGCTGCCGACCGTCGTGATGATGGTCATCGCGGGCCCGATCGCCGGCATCCTGGTCCGCAAGGTCGGCCCGAAGCCGCCGATGCTCATCGGCGGGGTCGCGATCGTCGCCGCGTTCCTGATCCCGGCGATCTCGCACGCGTCGATCGTCGAGATCGTGGTGTCCGGCATCCTCACCGGCGTCGGGATCGGCATGGCACTGGCCGCCTGCTCGAACGCCATCATCGAGAGCGTCCCGGCGAACCAGACCGGCGAGGCGATCAGCGCGAACACCGTCGTCCGGACCATCGGGTCGAGCGTCGGGACCGCCGTCATCGCCGCGCTCATCACCTCGCACAGCACCCCGCAGGGCCTGCCCACCGACGACGCGTTCACCATCGGCTTCTGGGCCTGCACGGCGGTGGCCGTCCTCGCGGTCGTCGCGGCCCTCGCGGCACCGTCGATGCGCGCCCGCCGTGCCGCCGCCCTGGCCGCGGGTGTCGACGACTTCGACGCGGTCACGCACTGACCCGCTGAACGGGCCCGTCTCGCCGAGACGCCGCGAACCGTGGGAGACGCCCCCGCACAACGGCGGGGGGGGGGGGGGGGGGGGGGGGGGGGGGGGGGAGGGTGGTGGAGGAGCGAGCCGCGGGCGCCCGACACG